>CANGUJ010000063.1 GCA_947456845.1 Burkholderiales bacterium
CGGCCACCGCCATCCGGTCGAGCACGGCCTGGAACACCTGGCGCACTTCGGGCCGGGCCAGCACCTCGGCCGCCGGCGCGCCCGCCGGCAGGCCGGGGCACAGCGCGCGGCAGGCATCGATCGCCGGAAACACCATCATGCACACGTCGTCTCGGTCATGGCCGGTGATGACCGCGTCTTGCACGTAGGGTGCGCCCGCGCCGATCACCGCCTGGCGCAGCGGCCCGACGCTGACCCAGGTCCCGGTGGCGAGCTTGAAATCCTCGGCGACACGGCCATCGAACAACAGGCCGTCGGCCGGGTCGGCCGGATTGGCGAACTTGAGGGCATCGCCCATCATGTAATACCCCTCGTCGTCGAAAGCGCCTCGGGTGAGTTCGGGATGCTTCCAGTAGCCTGGCGTGATGCTGGGACCGCGCACCCGCATCTCGAGCTTGTCGCCGTTGGGCACGAGCTTGAGTTCGACGCCCGGCACCGGCAGGCCGACATTGCCGGCGCCTTCCATGGCCCAGTTGGCGAACAGCGCGGCCGGCGCGGTTTCGGTCGAGCCGAGGCTGGTGACCATGCAGATGCGCTCGCCGGTGGTCTCGAAGGCCAGGCGCTCGAGTTCGTCCCAGACATGCTGCGACAAGCCTGCGCCGGCGTAGAGCATGAGCTTCAGCTTGCGAAAGAAGTTTTGCCGCAGGTCCGCGTCTTTCTCGAGATAGGGCAGGAGCGCCTCGTAGCCCTTGGGCACGTTGAGGTAGAAGGTCGGCGACACCTCCTTCAGGTTGGCGACGGTCTTCTCGATCTGGCCTGGCAGCGGCTTGCCCTCGTCGATATACAGGGTGCCACCGTTGAACAGCACCATGTTGAAATCGTGGTTTCCGCCGAACGTATGGTTCCAGGGCGGCCAGTCGAGCAGCACCGGGGGTTCGTCGGCCAGGAAAGGCAGCACCGCGGCGATCATGCTCTGGTTGGCGCACATCATTCGGTGCGTGTTGATGACCGCCTTGGGCTGGCCGGTGGAACCGGACGTGAAGAGGAACTTGGCGATGGTGTCCGGGGTCACTGCGGCATGCGCGGCCTGCACCACCGGGCCGATCGCCGAATGCAGGTCGTGGAACAGCGTTGCCCTGCGGTGCGCGGGCGCGTCGCGCGTGACCACCAGTTCGGCCCCGGGCGGTACCACCGCCTCGATGGCTCGCGCGAACACGCTGCCGCTGGCCGCGAACACCATGCCGGGTTGCAGCAGGTCGAAGATGTAGCGCAGCTTCTCGAAATCCCTGGACACCAGCGAGTACGGCACCGAGATCGGCGCGAATGGAATGCCCACATGCATGGCCGCCAGCGCAAGCAGGGCATGCTCGATATCGTTGCCGGAGAGCACCACCAGCGGCCGCTCGGCGGACAGGCCGCGCATCAGGAGGCCGGCCGCGATGCCGCGCACATGCGACCAGGCCTCGGCATAGGTCAGCTTGCGCCATGCCCCGGCGGCCGTGCGTTCGGCCAGGTAGGTCTGGTCGGGACGCCGCGCCGCCCAGTGCGCCAGGGGCTCGGTGACGCAGCGGGCATAGCCGGGAAGCGCATGCGGCGACTTGAGCGTCAGTGTGCCGTCGCCGCGCCGTTCAACCACGGTATCGGCGGGGCCGAAGCGTACCGCGCGGAAAGGGGCGCGCTTGAACGCGGGCGCGACGGGCATGCCCTAGCCCGCCTTCACCTTGGCGGCGCGGCCCTGCAGGAAGGCCTGCACGCGCTCCCTGGCCTCCGGCGCGCTCGATGCAACGGTGGCGATCAGCGATTCGGTGAACAGCCCCATGTCCTGGCTGGCATCGGCGATGCGCGGCAGGGCGTGCATCACCGCATAGTTGGTCATGCCGGCGTTGCCGGCCATCTTGCGCGCCAGTTCGATGGCCTTCGCGAGCGCCTCGCCCTGCGCCACCAGGTATTGCGCGAAGCCGAGGCGCTCGCCCTCCTCGGCCTTGTAGACCCTGCCGGTGAGCATCATGTCGGTCATGCAGGCCACGCCGATCAAGCGCGGCAGGCGCGCCGAACCGCCGCCGCCGACGAAGATACCGCGCTGGCCTTCCGGCAGGGCGTAGAACACCGTCGCATCGGCCACCCGCACATGCGCGGCGGCAGCGAGTTCGAGTCCGCCGCCGATGACCGCGCCGTGAAGCGCCGCCACCACCGGCACGCGGCCGAACTGGATTTTTTCGAATGCCGCATGCCAGGAGCGCGAATGGTGCATGCCTTCGACCACGTCGCGTACCCGCAGGGTGGACAGATCCAGCCCGGCGCTGAAATGATCGCCGCTCCCGGTAATGACCACGGCGCGCACATCGGCCGGCGGGTTGGAAAAGAACCTGTCGATAAGGGCCACCATGTCATCGCCCAGGGCGTTGCGCTTCTCGGGCCGGTTGAGGGTGACGATGGCGATATCGCCGTCGCGGCGGACCGTAACCGGCTTGGTCGGCCTGGAAGCCTGTGTCTTGGAAGCGCGGGTGGCCATGGACGGTGCTTTGCGGATGGATTGCGGGCCGCCGCGTCCGCGGCGGGGTGGGCGGCGGCCCCGGGGCTGGCCTAGTTCTCGGCGGTGAAGCCGGTGGCCTTGACGATGGGCTGCCAGAAATCGAAATCCGATTTAAGGCGCGCCGCCAGTTCGGCGGGCGTGGAGGACGCGGCCTCCAGGCCCATCAGGTTGAACGCGTCGATCGCGGTTTGCGCGCGCAGCGCGGAGCGGATGCCGTTGGCGGCGCGGGTGACGATCTCAGCCGGCGTCTTCGGCGGCATGAAAAAGCCGAACCACTCCTGCACCATGATCTGCTTGATGCCCTGTTCGGCGAAGGTGGGCACATCGGGATGGTATTGCGAACGACGCGGACCGGAGGTGGCCAGCACGCGCACCCGGCCCGACTTCATGTGCGGCAGGAATTCGCCGTCCGGTCCGATCACCGCCGGAATCTGCCCACCCATCATGTCGGCGATGGCCAGTTGCGTGCCCCTGAAGCCGACATGGGTCATCGGCACGCCGGCCGCCTTTTCGATCATCGTGCCGATGAAATGCGGCGTCGATCCCGCCGCCGGCGAGCCGTAGTTGGCCTTGCCCGGATTGGCCTTGCACCAGGCGATGAACTCGCCCACCGTCTTCACCGTCTCCGGCACCGCCGGTCCGATGGCCAGGCCGTGGACGATGTTGGCCGCCGTCGAAACCGGAGTGAGGTCGGTGAACGGGTTGTAGGAGAGCTGGCGGTAGATGTGCGGGTAGATGAACAGCATCGAGCCGGGCGTGAGCAGCAGGGTGGCGCCGTCCGGAGCGGCGGCCTTGACCGCCTCGATGGCAATGCGGCCGCCGGCGCCGGCACGGTTTTCCACCACCACCGACTTGGCGTAGGTTCCGGCGAGCCGGTCGCCAGTGCGGCGCGAGATCGTGTCCGAGGTTCCGCCCGGGGCAAAGCCGCAAATGATGCGCAGGCTCTCGGGCATGCCTTGCGCCAGGGCCCGACCGGCCAGGGGCAACGCGCCCAGTCCGGCCAAGCCTGCGGATGCGGCGATCATTTTCCTGCGGGTGAAGTTCGTCTGCATGGTTGTCTCCTGGTTATCAGCGCTGGTCAATCAGCATTTCCTGCGGTGCACTTATGGGACCATACTTTTGCGGGGCTGCACTGGGACTGCACTTACGGACTGGGACTGCACTTACGGACTGCACTTACGCACTGGGACTGCACTTACGGACTGCACCTCTGAGTTCCGGCAGCCGAATTGAGATGGTGAAGCGGCAGTTCAATGACAGGCGCCAGCGGACCCGGCCTGCGACACCCGTCAAATGGTTATGTTACATAATCAAAAGCCCGGTGGCAAGAGGTCGCGCGCATCATCCCGGGTAAATGCGTTGCAGCAGCGCGATGAGCGCAGCGCGCTCGGCGCCGGACCAGTGGCTGAAAACGACCGCCTCAAGCGCATCGAGCCGTATGTCGAGGCGCTGACGCATCTCCCCGCCCGCCATGGTCAGACGCAAGGCATGATTGCGGCGATCCCGTTCCATCACTGCGCGCACGATCAGGCCGCGAGCTTCCAGGCGCTCGATCAGGCTCACCATGTTCGGGCGTTTGACCGCCAGGGCCTCGCTGAGTTCTTTTTGGGTGACGCCGGCGTTGTCGCCGACCAGGCACAGAATCGAGTACTCCACCGCGCGGATGCCGTCCTCCCCGAGCACCTGCGCGACACGGGCACGCATGGCCACCTCGGCGCGGCGCAGGTTGTAGCCGATCAGCCGCTTAAGGCCGCTGTGGTCGAGTACGCGTGCGCGGCTGCGTACGGCGGCGCTGGCGGGAGCCGGTACCTCGTCCATCAGCCCATCGGCGGCCGCAACGGCGCCAGGTCCGCAAACGCCGCCGCAGCGCCGGCCTTTTGCGCCGCCACCGCCCGCGCAATATCCTCCGGGCTGAACACCCCGGGCTGCAAGGCATTGAGGTAGGCGAACGACTCGGCCACCGAGTGGTCGCGGGCGTAGCCGATCATTTCCTTGCTCGCCGTGATGGCCACCGGCGCCTTGCCGGCGATTTTTTTCGCCACGGCGAGCACACCCTCCGTCAGGGCGTTCGCATCGTCGAACAGACCGTTGACAAAGCCCAGACGTTCCGCCCGCTCGGCGCCGAGGCGGTCACCGGTATAGGCCAGCTCGCGCATCACCGCCTCCGGAATCTGGCGCGGCATGCGGTTCATGGTGCCGACGTCGGCCATCATGCCGAGGTTGATTTCCTGGATGCAGAAAAACGCGTCGCGCGTGCTGTAGCGCAGGCAGCAGGCGGTGACCAGATCGACGGCGCCGCCTATGCATCCGCCCTGCACGGCGGCGATCACCGGAAAGCGCGCCTCCGCGATCGCATTGAACGACTGCTGCAGCTTGCGCAGTTGCTGGCGAAAGCGCTCCCGCGCGTCGACACTCTCCGTGCCCAGCACGTCGGGCGAGGAAAACACGGCCAGGTCCATGCCGGCCGAAAAATGCCGGCCCGCCGAAGTGATCACCGCCACCCGTGTGCCGCCGGCCTGGTCGAGTTCGCGGAACACGCGCGGAATCTCGGCCCAGAAGGCCGGCACCATGCTGTTGAGCCGCTCCGGATGATTCAGGTGCACGCGCGCCACCCCGCCTTCGCGGATGACCTCAAAGCATTCGTAGCTCATGACGATTTCCCTCAATCGCGCTGCGCGCGGTCCTTAGCGTTCTGCGTCTCGATGGCGGCGCGCGCGGCGCGCCAGTCGTCGTCCTGCCAGTGGCGCAGTTCGTAGAAATTGCCGCCCATACCCAGGTGGGCAGCCCCGTCCATCATGATCGACTGGCCGGAGAGCCAGTTGCACCCGTCGCTCATCAGGAACGCCGCGAGGTTCTGCAACTCCGTCATCTCGCCCGCGCGCGACTGCGGATTCGCCTTCGCCGAACGCGCGCCGGGCACCTCGCCGGGGCTCAGGCGCTTGCTCATGCCTTCGGTCGGGATTTCTCCGGGGCCCACGGCGTTGATGCGGATGCCGTAGCGGCCCCATTCGCTGGCCAGCGACATGGTCATGCCATGGATGGCGCTCTTGCTCATGGCCGAGGGCACCACGAAAGGCCCGCCGTTGAGCACCCAGGTGACGATGATGGACATGACGCTCTTCATGGGCATGCCGGGCTTCCAGCCGCCCTGCGCCTTGACCTCGTCGATCCAGCGCCTGCCCACCGCGTGGGTCACGTAGAAGGTTCCGTGCATGACGATGTTGGCGACGGCGTCGAAGCCGCGCGGACTCAAGTCCTCGGTGCGGCTGATGAAGTTGCCCGCGGCGTTGTTGACCAGCCCGGTCAGCCCGCCATGGGCGAATACGTCCTCGACCATCTCGTCGACGGCCGCAGCCTGGCGGATATCGACGGCGTAGGTCGCAACCGCGCGGCCATGGCGTTCGCCAAGCACGGCGGCGGTCTCCTCTAGCACGGCGCGGCGCCGCCCGCAGATCACCGCATCGGCGCCGAGTTCGAGGAATTTTTCGGTCATCGCGCGGCCCAGGCCGGTGCCACCGCCGGTGACCAGAATGCGCTGACCCGCCAAAAGGCCTTGGGTGAACATGCTGTTCGCTCCTTTGAATATCGAGATCGCCGCTATCATAGGCGCCAAACACCATCCACGCCGACTCGGATTGCACGCAATGCCGGCCTCGACCGCAAAACGTTCCCGGAAGACCCCATCCCGGCCGGCCGGTTCAAGCCGCGAGAGCCGCCTGCGCCCGCGCAAGCAGCCGGTCCAGGGGCGCTCGCGCGTGACCGTCGATGCCATCCTCGAGGCCGCCGGGCGGCTGTTCGTGCGCGACGGCTACCCCAACACCACCACCAATCGCATCGCCGAACTGGCCGGGGTGTCGGTCGGTTCGCTCTATGAGTACTTCCCCAACAAGGCCTCGATCCTGCTGGCGCTGCTTGAACGCCAGGTCGAGTACATGCTGAGCCTCATGCGCGAGCGGCTGGCGGCGGTGCGCGGCGCGCCGCTCGACACCGTGGTGCGCACCATCGCCCGCACCGCCATCGAGGCGCACTACAGGGAACTCGCCTTGAACCGCATCCTTATCGCCAGCATGACGCGGGTGGCGCAATGGCGGCACATGGAGAAGGTTTCATTCTCGGCCGCCGAACTGCTGCGCGACGCGCTCGCGCACCTGATCGCCGATCCGGTGCGGCTCGAACACGCCGCCTTCACCGTCGAAACCGCGGTCGAAGGTCTGCTGCAGCGAACCATCCTGTTCGCCCACCGCCTGCCGGGCTATCCGCTGGAAGACGAGATCGCAGCGGTTCTCACCGGGTATCTGGCGCCGCTGACGCAGCCGTAGACATGCCGCGCGCGCAGCCCGCGGCTTCGCACTGGGAGGTCATCCACCTGCACGCCGGCGCGGCCGCAAAACCGCCGTTCGGCGCCGCTTGCAACGGCTGCGGCGTCTGCTGCGCCACCGAGCCCTGCCCGTTGGGCATGATTCTGTCGGCCAGGCGCCGGGGCGCGTGCGCCGCGCTGCGCTGGAACCCGGCCGGTTCGCGCTATTCCTGCGGCGCCGTCAGCGCGCCCGCCACGGTCTTGCCGGCCGTGCTGCGCCCGCTCGCCCCGCTGTTCGGGCGTCTCGCGCGGCGCTGGATCTCGGCAGGCAGCGGCTGCGACACGACCCTGACCACGCACCCGGATGACGCCGGCATCGAAGCCTGAGCACGAAGCGATCATCCGCCCTGCCACACCGCCTTGCGCTTGCTGACGAACGCGTCCACGCCTTCGATGCCGTCCGGCGATTGCAGGTTGCATGTCATGGTGCGCCCGGCCAGCGCGTAGGCGTCGGCCAGACCGAGATCGACCTGTTGGTAGAAAGCGCCCTTGCCCATGGCGATTGCGGCGCCGCTCTTGGCGCAGATGGCCGCGGTGAACTTCGCCACCTCGGCATCGAGCGCGTCGGCCGGCACCACGCGGTTGACCAGCCCCCAGGCGCGCGCCGTGTCGGCATCGATCAGGTCGCCGGTGACCAGCATTTCCATCGCGCGCTTGCGGTTGATGTTGCGCGCCACACCTACGGCCGGTGTCGAGCAGAACAAGCCGTTGTGAATGCCCGAAAGAGCGAATTTCGCCTCCGGAACGGCCACGGCCAGGTCGCACATGGACACCAGTTGGCAGCCCGCGGCCGCCGCGACGCCATGCACCCGCGCGATCACCGGCTGGGGCATTGCGACGATGAGCTGCATCATCGCCGCACAGTCGTCGAAAAGGCCCTGCTGCCAGCCGGCATCGGGATGCGCATGGATTTCCTTCATGTCATGCCCTGCGCAAAAGCCCCGCCCGGCGCCGGCCAGCACGACAGCGCGGACGGCCGGGTCGGCGGCGATGGCCTTCAATTCGGCCGTGAGCGCCGCGATCATCGCCGACGAGAGCGGATTGAGGCGGTCGCCGCGGTTAAGCGTGAGCGTGGCGACGCCATCGCGATCAAGACGCAATACGAACGCCTGCTCGAGCGAGGCGGTGGTTGCCGGTGCATTCATGAACATGGTCTCCCTATTCGATCGCGGCGGCCGAACGGGCCTTGTCGCGCAGGACGAACTTCTGGATCTTGCCGGTGGAGGTCTTCGGCAATTCACCGAACACCACCTTGCGCGGCGCCTTGAAATGCGCCAGTGCGGCGCGGCAGTGCGCGATGAGTTCCGCCTCGGTCACGGCGGCCCCCGCCTTGAGTTCGACAAAGGCGCAGGGCGTCTCGCCCCATTTGGGATCCGGCGTCGCGACCACCGCGCACGCCATGACCGCGGGGTGGCTGTAGATGACGTCCTCGACCTCGATCGAGGAAATGTTCTCGCCGCCCGATATGATCACATCCTTGCTGCGGTCGCGGATCTTCACGTAGCCGTCGGGATACGCCACGGCGAGGTCGCCGGTATGGAACCAGCCGCCGGCAAACGCCTCCTGGGTGGCCTTTTCATTCTTGAGGTAACCCTTCATGGCGATGTTGCCGCGGAACATGATTTCACCCATGGTCTCGCCATCGCGCGGTACCGGGGTCATGGTGGCGGGGTCGAGCACGTCGACCGCCTCCTGCAAGGTGTAGGGCACACCCTGGCGCCCCATCAGCCGCGCCCGTTCGCTGATGCCGAGTTCGGCCCACTCCGGTTGCCTGGCGCATACCGCGGCGGGCCCGTACACCTCGGTCAGGCCGTACACGTGGGTGAGGTCGAAGCCCATGCGCTCCATGCCCTCGATCATGGCCGCCGGCGGCGCCGCGCCGGCCACCATGGCGCTGACCTTGTGATCTATGCCCTGGCGCAGTTCCGCCGGGGCGTTGATGATGGTGCTGTGTACGATGGGCGCGCCGCAGTAATGCGAGACCTTGTGGATGCGGATGGCATCGAGCACCGCGCGGGCCTCGACCTTGCGCAGGCAGACGTTGACGCCGGCGATCTCCGCCAGGGTCCAGGGAAAGCACCAGCCGTTGCAGTGGAACATCGGCAGCGTCCACAGGTAGGTCGCGAAATGCGGCATGGTCCACACCACGATGTTCGAGGTGGCGTTGAGATAGGCCCCGCGATGGTGGGTCACCACCCCCTTGGGATTGCCGGTGGTGCCCGAGGTGTAGCCCAGCGCGATGGCTTCCCATTCGTCGGATGGATGGCGCCAGGCATGCGCCGGATCGCCCGAGGCGATAAAGGTCTCGTACTCGCAGATGCCGATCCGCTCGCCCGCGCCCTGATACTCAGGGTCGTCGATGTCGATCACCAGCGGCTTGACGGAGACCTGCGCGAGGGCGGCCTTCATGGTGGCGGAGAACTCGCGATCGACCAGCACCACGCGGGTTTCGCTGTGGTCGAGCATGAAGGCGATGGCGGACGCATCCAGGCGCGTGTTCAATGCGTTGATGACGGCGCCTGTCATGGGAATGCCGAAATGGGCCTCCACCATCGGCGGCGTGTTGGGCAGCATCACCGCGACCGTCTGCCCGGGGCCGATACCGGCGCCTACCAGGGCCGATGCCAGCCGCCGGCTGCGCGCGTAGGTTTGCGCCCAGCTAAAGCGCAGGTCGCCATGGATGACCGACGTGCGCCCGGGATACACCGCGGCGGTGCGCGCGATGAACGAAAGCGGCGTCAACGGGACATGATTGGCCGGCGTTCTAGGAAGACCCTGCTCGTAAATGCTCGTCATGCGGTATCTCGCATTCTTTGTCAGTATGATGGCGATTGTAATGAACATCGCCACGCCGCAACGCGCCATGGGCCGGGCTTAGGCGCCGCGCATGACGCAACACGCCTTCACACCGACACTGCCGCGCCTGGCGGTGCGCTTTTCGATCGCCGTGGCCGGCTCCTTGTGTGTGCATGTGCTGTTTGTCAGCGGCGCCATGCGCGGCCTGGCCGATGTGTTCCACTGGACCCGCAACGCCGAACCCGTACCGATGCAGGTGCGCGCGCGACTCGCCGAAGCGCCGGCCGCGCCCGTCGCCCCGATCGCCCCGGCCCCCGGTCCGCCCAAGGTCATCAAGAAGCCTGCGGCGAGGCCGGTTGAAAAACCACCGGTCGCGCCCGTGGCGACAACCCCTGAAGCACCTGCGCTCGCACAGGCCACCGCCGCGTCGAGCGCACCGGCGGAGCAACCCCCTGCGGCACCCGCGCCTGCAGCAACGCCTGTACCCGTGGCGAACGAAACCGTGCCTGCGCAGGCGCCTGCGCCGCCACCAGCCACCGCGCGAGCCCACAAAGCCGTACCGCTGCCGCGCCGCGCCACCATCGCGCTGGAACTCACCCTCGAATCCAACAACTACAAGGTGTGGGCTACGCAGCAGTGGGATATGGCCGACGGCCGCTATCGTGTGCTGCTGACCGCCGAGGCGAGGGCGCTGTTCTTCACCCTGGGCTCCATCGTCCTCGAAAGCAGCGGCGTGGTGTCGGCCGATGGGCTTCGTCCGGAACGCTATGTGGATGAACGCAACAAGCGCCGCACGACCGTGGACTTCTCCGCCAACGAGAAAACCGCCTATGTCGAGGAGGCCAACGGCAACCGCAAGACGCTCGCCCTGGCCGGGCAGGCTGCGGACATCATGAGCCTGACCTACGACCTCGCCTTCAATCCGGACATCAATGTGGGGGCCCCGTTCACCTTGTCCAACCGCGATACCGTCGAGGAAATCCGCCTGGTCGCCAAACGGGAGGAAAGCCTGGCGCTGGAATCCGGGCCGCGGGTGACCCGCTTTTACGATTTCCGTCGCCCGGACGGCAGTGGCGGCATCCAGGTCTGGCTCTCGCCGGAGCACGGCTGGCTACCGGCCAAGATCCGCATCCTCGGCCGGGATGGCGCCCTCACCATGGTGGCGCTACGCTATGACCTGAACCCGCCCGACAGCAGGTAGAATCCACCTTTTTGCAGCGCAGCATGCGCACTCACGTCGGACGCGTTTCATTTATGCCCCGCGTGCCGCGGTGCCGCCCCCGCCCCGGCGGTTTGTTGCGCTACCGTTCGTCACCCATCGAGCCCGCTGAGCATTCATGTCGCAAAACGAATTGAGCAAGAGCTTCGACCCCGCCGCCATCGAGGCACGCTGGTACCCGGTCTGGGAAGCCGCCGGTTATTTCCGCGAGGGCAGCAAAGCGGTTTCCGCCACGCGGACGGCGCCGTTTTCAATCCAGTTGCCGCCGCCGAACGTCACCGGTACGCTGCACATGGGCCACGCGTTCAACCAGACGGTGATGGACGCACTCACCCGCCACCATCGCATGCAGGGCGCGCCCACCCTGTGGCTGCCGGGCACCGACCATGCCGGTATCGCCACCCAGATCGTGGTGGAGCGGCAACTCGATGCGCAGAAGGTCACTCGCCATGACCTGGGCCGCGAGAAATTCGTCGAGAAGGTCTGGGAATGGAAGGAACTGTCCGGCGGCGCCATCACGCGCCAGATGCGCCGTCTGGGCGATTCCTGCGACTGGAACCGCGAGTATTTCACCATGGACGCCAAGCTCTCCGGGGCGGTCGTCGAAGTGTTCGTGCGCCTGTTCGAGCAGGGCCTGATCTACCGCGGCAAGCGCCTGGTGAACTGGGACCCCGTGCTCGGCACGGCCGTATCCGACCTCGAGGTGGTGAGCGAGGAGGAAGACGGCAGCCTGTGGCATATCCGCTACCCCCTGGCGGACGGCAGCGGCCACCTCACGGTGGCCACCACTCGGCCTGAAACCATGCTGGGCGACGTTGCAGTGATGGTGCATCCGGACGACGACCGCTACCGCCACCTGATCGGCAAGAACGTGAAGCTGCCGCTGACCGACCGCGAGATCCCGGTCATCGCCGATGACTATGTCGACCGCGAGTTCGGCACCGGTTGCGTGAAGGTCACTCCGGCGCACGACTTCAACGACAACGCCGTGGGACAGCGCCACAACCTGCCGCAGATCGAGATCCTCACGCTCGACGCGCGGATTTCCGCCAACGCCCCGCCGGCCTACCGGGGGCTGGACCGTTTCGTGGCACGCAAGAAGGTGGTGGCCGACCTGGAGGCGCTGGGCCTGCTCGAATCGGTCAAGCCGCACAAGCTGATGGTGCCGCGCGGCGACCGCACCAACGCCGCCATCGAGCCCATGCTCACCGACCAGTGGTTCGTGGCCATGACCAAGCCCGGCCCCTCGGGCAAGAGCATCACCCAGATGTCGCTCGACGTGGTGGCCGACGGCGCGGTGAAGTTCTTCCCCGAGAACTGGACCACCACCTACAACCAGTGGCTGGAAAACATCCAGGACTGGTGTATTTCACGCCAGTTGTGGTGGGGACACCGCATTCCGGCCTGGTACGGCGACGCCGGCCAGATCTTCGTCGCCCGTGACGAAGCCGAGGCCCGCGCGCGGGCCGCCGCTGCCGGCTACTTGGGCGGCCTGCGCCGCGACGACGATGTGCTCGACACCTGGTTCTCCTCGGCCCTGGTGTGCTTTTCCACGCTCGGCTGGCCCGATCCGCAGGGCGACGACAAGATCGCCTACGACCTGTACCTGCCGTCGTCGGTGCTGGTGACCGGTTTCGACATCATCTTCTTCTGGGTGGCGCGGATGATCATGATGACCACCCACTTCACCGGCCGCGTGCCGTTCAAGCATGTATACGTGCATGGCCTGATCCGCGATGCGGAAGGCCAGAAGATGAGCAAGTCCAAGGGCAACACCCTGGACCCGGTGGACCTGATCGACGGCATCGCCCTCGAAGACCTGGTGGCCAAGCGCACCGCCGGCCTGATGAACCCGAAACAGGCCGAATCGATCGCCAGGAAAACCCGCAAGGAGTACCCCGCCGGCATCCCGGCCTTTGGCGCCGACGCGCTGCGCTTCACGATGGCCGCCTACGCCACACTCGGACGCAACATCAATTTCGACCTCAAGCGCTGCGAGGGCTACCGCAACTTCTGCAACAAGCTGTGGAACGCGACCCGCTTCGTGCTGATGAATTGCGAGGGTCGCGACGTGGGTCTCGACGAGCGCCTGCCTGCCGCGCTCTCGCCTGCGGATCGCTGGATCATCGGCGAGTTGCAGCGCGCGGAAGCCGCGGTCGCCGCCGGCTTCGCGGAATATCGCCTCGACAACGTCGCAACCGCGATCTACCGCTTCGTTTGGGACGAGTATTGCGACTGGTATGTCGAACTGGCCAAGTCGCAACTGGCTTCGGCGGACGAAGCCGTGCAGCGCGCAACCC
>CANGUJ010000064.1 GCA_947456845.1 Burkholderiales bacterium
CCGTCCTCGGCGAGCGCCTTCAAGGCGGAAAGCGCCACGAAATAGCGGTTAACCTCGAAGAAGTGGCGCAGTTTTTCGCGCGTGTCGGAACGGCCGAATCCGTCGGTGCCCAGCACCTTGTAGGTGCGGCCCTTGGGAATGAACGGACGGATGCCGTCGGCAAAGGCCTTCATGTAGTCGGTCGACGCGATCACCGGACCGCTGGTCCCCGCCAGGCAGGCTTCCACATGGGAGACGCGCGGCTTGGCGGTCGGGTTGAGCAGGTTCCAGCGTTCCACCGCCATGCCGTCGCGGCGCAGTTCGGTGAACGACGGGCAGCTCCAGATGTCGGATGCCACGCCCCAGTCCTTGTGCAGCAGTTCGGCGCCGGCCAGCACCTCGCGGAGGATGGTGCCCGAGCCGAGCAGCTGCACTGTGTGCCTGGCGGCATTTTTTCCGCTCGCGGCCTTGCGGAAGCGGTACATGCCCTTGAGAATATCGGCCTCGGCGCCCTTGGGCATCTCCGGATGCTCGTAATTCTCGTTCATCAGGGTGATGTAGTAGAACACGTCCTCCTGCTGCTCGACCATGCGCTTCAATCCCGCCTGGATGATGACCGCGAGCTCGTAGGCGTAGGTCGGGTCGTAGGAGACGCAGTTCGGGATGGTCGCGCTCATCAGGTGCGAGTGACCGTCCTCGTGCTGCAGGCCTTCGCCGTTCAGGGTGGTGCGCCCGGCGGTGGCGCCGAGCAGGAAACCGCGCGAACGCAGGTCGCCCGCCGCCCAGGCGAGGTCGCCGATGCGCTGCATCCCGAACATCGAGTAATAGATGTAGAACGGGATCATGATGCGGTTGGAATTCGAGTACGAGGTGGCGGCGGCGATCCATGAGCAGAACGCGCCCGCCTCGTTGATGCCCTCCTCGAGAATCTGGCCGGCCGCGTCCTCGCGGTAATACATCACCTGGTCCTTGTCGACCGGGGTGTACTTCTGGCCTTCGGCGGAATAGATGCCGAGCTGCCGGAACATGCCTTCCATGCCGAAGGTGCGCGCCTCGTCAGGCACGATGGGCACGACATACTTGCCGATGTTCCTGTCGCGCACCAGCTGGGCGAGGATGCGCACGAACGCCATCGTGGTGGACACCTCGCGGCCTTCGCCGGTGGCCTTCAATTGCGCCTCGAAGGCGTCAAGGCCCGGCACCGACAGCGTCTCCGCCGCCTTCATGCGCCGCTGCGGCAGGTAGCCGCCGAGCGCGCGGCGGCGTTCGTGCAGGTACTGCATGACCGGGTCGCTCTCGGCGGGCTTGTAGAACGGCAACGCCTCGAGCTTGTTGTCCGGCACCGGGATGTTGAAGCGGTCGCGGAATTCGCGGATGGTCTGCAGGTCGAGCTTCTTGAGCTGGTGGGTCGGGTTCTTCGCCTGGCCCTGCTTGCCCAGGCCATAGCCCTTGATGGTCTTGGCCAGGATCACCGTCGGCTGGCCCTTGTGGTTGACCGCCGCGTGATAGGCCGCGTAGATTTTGTGCGGATCATGGCCGCCGCGGTTCAGGCGCCAGATGTCGTCGTCGGAGAGGCGCGAGACCATCTCCTTCAATTCCGGATACTTGCCGAAGAAATGCTCGCGCACGTAGGCGCCGTCGTTGGCCTTGAAATTCTGGTACTCGCCGTCGACCGCCTCTTCCATGCGCTTTTGCAGCAGGCCGTTGGTATCGCGCGCGAGCAGCGGGTCCCAGTAGGAGCCCCAGATCAGCTTGATGACGTTCCAGCCGGTGCCGCGGAAGTCGGCCTCGAGTTCCTGGATGATCTTGCCATTGCCGCGCACCGGGCCGTCGAGACGCTGCAGGTTGCAATTGACCACGAAGATCAGATTGTCGAGCTTTTCGCGGACGGCCATGCCGATGGCGCCGAGCGACTCAGGCTCGTCCATCTCGCCGTCGCCACAGAACACCCACACTTTGCGGTTGCTGGTGTCGGCCAGGCCACGCGCGTGCAGGTACTTGAGGAAGCGCGCCTGATAGATGGCCTGCAGCGGCCCCAACCCCATGGAGACGGTGGGAAACTGCCAGAACGACGGCATCAGCCACGGGTGCGGGTAGGAGGAAATCCCCTTGCCGTCGACTTCACGGCGGAAGTTGAGCAGCTCCGCCTCGCTCAGGCGGCCTTCGAGGAAGGCGCGCGCATAGACGCCCGGGGCGGAGTGCCCCTGGAAGTAGATCAGGTCGCCGCCATGCTCGGGCGTCGGCGCATGCCAGAAATGGTTGAAGCCGATGCCGAACAGCGTGCCCACGGAAGCGAAGCTGGCGATGTGACCGCCCAGGTCGCCCTCGCCCTTGTTGGTCTTGGCCACCGTCACCATCGCGTTCCAGCGGGTGATCGAGCGGATGCGCTCCTCGAGCGCATGGTCGCCCGGGCTCTTGGCCTCAAGATGCGGCGGAATAGTATTGACGTAGGCGGTATTGGCGCTGTAGGGCAGGTAGGCGCCGCTGCGGCGCGCCTTGGCGATCAGGGCCTCGAGGATGAAATGTGCGCGTTGCGGGCCCTCGCGGGCCAGGATCGCTTCCAGCGCCTCGATCCACTCCTGGGTTTCCAGCGGGTCGACATCGCCTGGTGCGGGATTGTTGACCTGCGGAAAATTCAGAACAGCTGCCATCTTTTTTTCCTCTCGATGTTGATCCGGAATGTTCGCCACCGACGCGCGCCGCCGACCCAGCGCGTAAGCATCACCCATGTTGCGGTGCTCACGCAACCTCGGGCATCTACGGGGGGGGGTCACCGCCGCCACGATCGTAGTTTATTAAACGCTTACTTAATTTATGGCGGATGATATATGAATGAAAGAAAAGTGCAAGCCCCGTCCGGTCAGGCCGGCTGGCACCTGTGCGACCCGGCCATGTCCCATGGCATGGATGTCGCCCGCGCTGTTTCCCCGTCAGGCATCGCCCCGCCATACTGCGCGTATTTCGAACCCGCGTCCGCCGTATGAAGGTTCTGATTCTCGATGAAGGCAAGCAACGGGCGCAGACCATGCACTACGTCCTCGCGCCGGCCAGAAATGAATGAGCCCTGCATCTGGCCAACGCGATCGAGTCGCACCCTGCGGTAGAGCGCCATCGGCCCGACGTGATCATCGTCGGCGACGACGGCTACACCCGCGACACCCTGGAGTACATCGCCGCCACCACCAGCGGGGCGCCGCGCCCCATCATGATGTTCGTCGAGAACGGCCTGATCCTGCTGGCGCGGCGCTTCGAATACAAGTAAGGAGAACCGCATGATGCCGATCAACGCGCGGCCACGCGCGCCCTGCACCAAGAATCCGTCGCCCCACCTGCAGATTGATGGCGCCGGCATGGTATCCGACACCGACAAGGGGGCCTTCGTCGCGCTTTCGACCATCGATCTCGACATTGCGCGGGGCGACAATGATGTCGATGAGGCGGTGCTGCTCTCCGACCGCATCGTGATGATGACCAACGGGCGGGCGGCCGCCATCGGCAATCCTCAAGGTTGACCGGCCGCGCCCGCGCGACCGCATCGTGCTGGCCCACGACCCCACCTACATCGATTGCGGCCCCGCGGTGCCCGAGTTCCTCTATTGGAAGCAGCGCGGGCTGGCCGCCAGAGCGCCCGCTCGGCGACACAACCACCCGGTCACGCCGTTTGGCGCCTCGCAGCGCGCGCGATAATGCGCGCTCCGAGGAGGGCACAGTGCAGGGAAATTCGCGTCCGGTAACGAGCACGCAGGCGGCAGTGCATCGCGATCTTGCGCGCCTGCTCGCGCGCCATGTCGCCCACCCGTTTCGCAAACCTGTGGCCGAGTACAGCCGCACCGCGTTCGCCGCGCTGCTGGCCGTCTGGAACGAGCGCCAGCCGCTCGTCCTGGACGCCGCCTGCGGCACCGGCGAAAGCACCCTGCTGCTTGCCGGGCAGAACCCGGAAGCCCTGGTGGTCGGTGTCGACCAGTCCGCCCGGCGGCTGGCGCGCGGCCGGTCGCTGGCGGGCGCCTTTCGCAATGTGATTCTGTTGCGCGCCGACATGGTCGATGTATGGCTGCTGATGGCCGAACGCGGCATGCGCCCGGCGGCGCAGTACCTGCTCTACCCGAACCCGTGGCCCAAACCCGCGCAGGTCATGCGGCGCTGGCCCGCGCACCCGATATTCCCGACGGTCATCGGCCTGGGTGGACGCATCGAATGTCGAACCAACTGGCGCATCTATGCCGAAGAGTTCGCGCAAGCCGTTGCCACCCTGACGGGCGCCGCGGTCGGCGTCGAAAAATTCCAGCCCGCCCGGCCGCTCACGCCTTTCGAACGCAAGTACGGCGCAACCGGCCACGCGCTCTACCGCGTGGCTGCCCCGGCGCAGGCGCGGCCGCCCTGCTAGCCCAGCAAGGCCTTGATGCCGGCCTGCGCGATCTGCGCATCCTCGACCGACTTCACTCCGGACACGCCGATGGCGCCGACGCAGTGGCCGTCGACGATGACCGGCACGCCGCCTTCCAGGCCCGCGCCGCGCAGCCCGTCCTGCGAAAGGCCGGAGAGAAAAGACACCCGGCCGTTGTTGATCATCTCCTCGTAGACACGGGTCTCGCGCCGGCCGAGCGCGGCCAAGCGGGCCTTGGCGGGGCCGATCTCCGCCGAAGACGGTGCGGCACCGTCCAGGCGCTGCAGCCACAGCAGGTGCCCGCCATCGTCGACAATGGCGAAACTCACGCTCCAGTGGTGGGCCAGCGCCTCGGCCTCGCAGGCCGCGGCCATCTTGCGCAGATCGTCATGGGTGAGAAACGGCCTTGTCTTCATGAATACGCTCGAGTGTCCGGACGGGAAAGGTGGCACGCATCATACCCGCCCGCCCGGGGCGGGCTCAAGTTTGCATCCGGCGCTGCCGTTAAAGAAATTGATTAGCCGGGCGCTGCGAGTCCGCGCATCTGGAGAGAACATTGCAAGTACAAGCCAATCGGCCACCGCCGACGGCACCCACAGCGCAAGCGGCGGAGTTGCTGTACCCCGTGTCCCAGGAGGTGCGCTCCGAATTGCGTCTGGATCTGCGGTATGTGCTGCGCGCGCCGAAGCGCGCACGCCGTCTGCCGCTGCTTGGCATGCTCTACCGCACCGTCGAGCGTGAAGTCGGGAGAATCCGCTTCCCTGCGGAAGCTTTGCCACGCTTGGCCGCAGAAATCGATCTGGTCACCGACAGCCTGCCGGAAAAAAGCCCGCTGATCGATCTGGGGGAGCGCGCGCGCGCTTTCGCTCGGGTGGCCGCCCTGGAAGCGGTGGCGCAGCAGGCCGCGGCCGCGCCGCCGGCCGACGACCAACACTTTGCCACGCCACGTTCGGCCAGCGAAGAAGCGCAACTGCTGCGCCGCGCCGCCGCCGCGGTCGAGGTATCCTTCGTCACGACCGCCGAACTCGATGACACGGCCCTGGCGGGTTACCTCAACTACTGCATGACCCTGGAGAACTACGACGCCGTCATCGGCACCTTGACGCCGCGGGTGCAGAAGGCGCCCAAGGTCTGGATGTGGAATCTCCTGCTGGGAGCCATGCGCCTTTCCAAGTCGCCCGACTTCACACCCACCGCGGCACGCTTCCACGCCTGGGTTGAACAGCGCCATCCAGAGACGCTCAATTTCGACCTCGACAACATCGACACGCGCCGCTTTTCCACCCAGAAGCTGCGCATCATCGAACGCAAGGAACTGGGCCTCGCCTGATGCGGCGGGGGCCGCGCGGCGCCACCGCGCCGGCCTCAGGCTGGCTTGACGGCCGACTGCACCTGCGACAACGCCGTCGGATCCTCGATGGTGGTCAGGTCGCCCGGGTCGCGGCCCTCGCAGATGGCCTGGATCGAGCGCCTCAGCACCTTGCCGGAACGCGTCTTGGGCAACAGGGTGACGAAATGCACGCGGCTGGGCCGGGCGATCGCGCCGAGCTGGCTGTCGACGGTCTTCATCACCTCGCCCTCGAGCTTCATGCGGCCCCCCAGCGTCTCGATGGAGGCGGGATCCCTGGGCACCGCGAAACCCACCGGCACCTGTCCCTTCAACTGATCGGCCACGCCGACGACGGCCACCTCGGCGATGCCCGGATGCGAGGAAATCGACTCCTCGATTTCCCGGGTGCCGAGGCGGTGCCCGGCGACATTGATCACGTCGTCGGTGCGCCCGAGGATAAAGTGGCAGCCGTCGGCATCGCGTACGCCCCAGTCGAAGGTGGAATACACCTCGCGCCCGGGAACGCTCCTGAAATAGGTTTCGACGAAGCGGCGGTCGTCGCCCCACACCGTGCTCATGCAGCCAGGCGGCAACGGCGGCACCACTGCGACGACGCCTTTCTCATCGACGCCAACTTCCCTCCCGGTGACCTCGTTGAGCAGGCGCACGTCGTAGCCGTAGACCGGGTAGCCCGGGCTGCCGAACTTGCGCGGCTTGTCCTCGATGCCCAGCGGATAGGTCAGGATGGGCCATCCGGTCTCGGTCTGCCAGTAGTTGTCCACCACCGGGCGCCCGAGCGCGCCGCTGATCCAGCGCGAGGTCGGCTCGTCGAGGGGCTCGCCCGCCAGCCACAGCGCCTTGAGCGATGAAAGGTCGTACCTCGCCAGGTAGGCCGGGTCCTGCTTCTTGAGCACGCGAATCGCCGTGGGCGCGGAGAACATCACCGACACCTTGTGCTGTTCGACGATCTTCCACAGGATGCCGGCATCGGGGCGCACCGGCGTGCCCTCATACATGATCGTGGCCATGCCGGCCAGCAGGGGACCGTAGACGATGTAGGAATGCCCCACCACCCAGCCGATGTCCGAGGTCGAAAAATAGACTTCGCCCGGCCGGCCGCAGTAGATGTGCTGCATCGAGGCGGCCAGCGCCACGGCATAACCGCCGGTGTCGCGCTGCACCCCCTTGGGCCGGCCGGTGGTGCCGCTGGTGTAGAGGACGTAGGAAGGTTCGGACGACTCGAGCCAGGCGCAGGGCACCTGGGCGCCCGCATGCGACGCCGCCAGGGTCGACCAGTCGACGTCGCGTCCTGCAACCAGCGGCATCTCGGCCAGCTTGCGGTCGAACATCAGCACCCGCGCCGGCTTGTGGGCGGACAAGCGTATGGCCTCGTCGAGCAGCCCCTTGTACGGCACGACCTTGCCGACCCGCGAGCCCGCGTCGGCCGACACGATGACCTTGGGCGAGGCGTCCTCGATGCGGTTGGCCAGCGAGTGCGAGGCAAAACCGCCGAACACCACCGAATGGATGGCGCCGATGCGCACGCAGGCGAGCATGGCAAAGGCGGCTTCGGCGATCATCGGCATGTAGATCAGCACCCGGTCGCCGCGCTCCACCCCCAGGCCTTGCAGCATGGCGGCCACCCGGTTGATCTCGGCGTGCAGTTCGCGGAAGGAATAGGTGCGCTCCTGCCCGGTCTCGGTGGAAATGTAGATCAGCGCCGGCTTGTCGGCAAAGGCGCCGCCGTCGCGGGTGAGCCAGCGATCGACCGCGTTGTGGCACAGGTTGGTGCGGCCGCCGACAAACCATTTCGAAAATGGCGGGCGCGAGAAATCGAGCACCTGCGCAGGCGCGGTCTCCCAGTCGATGAGCCTGGCCTGCTCGGACCAGAAGCCCTCGCGGTCGGCGAGCGAGCGTTGATGAAATGCGGCGTAGTCCATGGTCCCTTCCTTCTTTGGCGAGTTTGACGGCTCCGCGCGGGATTCCCCGCCGCTAATTCCCGTGCGGGTTGAGTTCTTGCGTGATGGCGAACTCGTCCCCGAGCGCGGCAAGCTTCTGCGTCGCGGCCAGCTCGATGCGCTCGCGTTCCGCAGCGCTGAACTGGTCATCGCAGAACTTGACCAGCGGAAAGATCTTGAGTGCAAGCTCCGCGGCGTGGGTACGCAACTCCGCCGCGCGCCCCGCCGCCAGCATGGCGATGGCTTCCTCGACCGACGGGACCGGTGGTACCGCGGATGCGCGGCCCTCGTCATCCTCGGCCACCACCCGGTCGACCTCGAGCGTACGGGCGCGCTCCATGCGGCGCCCGGCCAGCGCGAAAAGATCGGCAAAGCTGTTGGCAGAGGCCACCGTGCTGTCGGCGATGCCGATGCAGGCGCTGATCGACAGGCTCGTGCCCTGCCAGGTGATGCGGGCATTGCGGATGTCGCCGGAGAGCCGGCGCGAAAACTTCGCCGCCGCGATGCCCGAGGCGGCGGGCGCGGCGATCGCGAACTCGGCCGCATCTGCCCGCGCGATCACGTCCTCCTTGCGCAGGCGCGCGACCAGGAGGCGCCCGACCGCCACCAGAATCTGGTCGGCTACGCCTTCGCCCACCCTGGCGCGCAGGTCGCCGAAGTCGTCGAGCGAGATGCGCACCACTGCCAGCGGTATCCGGTGCCTGCGTGCATAGGAGAACAGGGCCGCACCCTGCTTGACCAGGAGCGCCATGGTGCCCAGTTGCGTGAGCGGATCGGTGGTGGCGGTCCGCGCGGCGGCGGTACGCGCGCTATCGAGCTTTTCGCGCGCATCCGCGAGCGCGGTGAGATTCTCCAGCCGCGCGACCAGTTCGACCGCGCCTATGCCCTTGGTGATGAATTCGGTCGCCCCCAGCGAAGAGGCGCGCCTGATCTGCGCTTCCTGGTCGTCGCCCGAGATGATGATCACCGGCAGCGACCGGATGCGCGCGTCGGCGGCGCGGCGGATGCGCTCAAGCAGCCCGAAACCGTCCAGGGAAGGCATGCCGAGATCGGAAATCACCACCCGGATCGAAGGGTCGGATACGAGAGCGCGCCAGGCTTCCTCGCCGTCGGCCGCCTCGCTGGCCGAAAAACGCGCCGCAGTGAGCTGCGCGATGGTCGCGCGCACGACGCGCGAGTCGTCGACGATGAGGATTCGGGGCAGTGCGGAGGTTGCCGGCGATGGGGGTGATGCAGGAACGACATCTGGGGCGGACATGCTGCGTCTCCGGAATTGGGCGCGAGAATAGGATTGCGGCCTTACGCCGCCCTGACTCGACGCAAAGGCGAGCCGGGGCGTAAAGCTTACCGCCAACCTGCCCCGGGCCAGTAAAGATTCAGGCGGCTGCACCCTCTTTCCGGCCACCGACCAGAAACGCCGGGACCGGACGCGCAAAGCCTTTCAACTGGAATTCACCGGCGCTTGCGCATTCGAACCCGGCCTCCGCGCTGGCCATGGCCCGGCGATCGATGAGGATCTGCCCTGCCTTCGCCTCGCCGCACAGCCGCGCGGCGAGATTGGTCACGCTGCCGATGGCGGCGTAATCCCAGCGCCCCTCGAAGCCGATCGCTCCCAGCGTTGCATACCCCTCGGCGATGCCGATGCCCAGGCCCAGGTCGACGCCGCGCCTGGCCCAGTCCGCCGCCAGCGGCGCGAACCCGCGCTGCATCTCCAGCGCCATCTCCACTGCGCTGCAGGTGGGGGCGGGCAGTGGGACCGGATCGTTGAAGAAGATCATGATGCCGTCGCCGGCGAAGCGCTCCACGGTGCCGCCCCAGCGCGTGACGGCCGCGCCCATGGTGCGATGGTAGGCCCCGAGCACCTGCATGACCTCCTCGGGCTCGTTGCCGTCGGTGAACGCGGTGAAGCCGCGCAAGTCGAGGAACACCACCGTGACCATGCGCCGATGCGTGGCCAGCAGGGACTCGCCGCCGGCGGCCAGCAGGGTGTCGGCTACCGCGGGGGAAAAGAAATTCTTCAACCTGCCCAGACGGTCGAGCTGCGCCACCTGCTCGGCCACGCGTGCCTCGAGCCGGGCGTTCCATTCGGCAAGTTCGCGCGCCTGGGCTTCGGAGCGGTCGGTAAGCTCCTTGATGCGCAAGAGCGAGCGCACCCGTGCCAGCAGTTCCGGCTGGTTGATGGGCTTGGTGAGAAAGTCGTCGGCGCCCGCCTCGATGCCCTTGATGCGCTCACCCTGCGGATCGAGGGAAGTGACCAGCACCACCGGCAAAAGCGCGCTGGCGGGATCGGCGCGGATGGCTTTGCATACCTCGTAGCCGCTCATGCCCGGCATCATGATGTCGAGCAGCACGATGTCGGGCGCGGTCGCGGCGAGCTTGTCCAACCCCTCGCGCCCGGAGGCCGCGGTTTCGACCTGGAAACCCTTGAAGGTCAGCACGTCGGCGAGCAGCTTGACATTGGCCGGCGTATCGTCGACCACCAGGATGCGCGGCGGCGTGTTCATGCGCCCTTGCCCGCGAGCGCCGCCTCCACCGCGGCGATGAACTCCTTGAGGTTGACGGGCTTGCTGACGAACGCATCGAAGCCCGCCTCGATGATCTGGCGCCGGTCCTGGTCCATCACCGAAGCGGTGACCGCGATGACCGGGATCTTCGCGGTGGCATCGTTCGCGCGCAGCCGGCGCAGGGCCTCCACACCATTGATGCCGGGCAACTGGATGTCCATGAGCACGAGGTCGGGCAGGTGCTCGGTGGCCATCGCCACCCCGGTCTCGCCGTCGACCGCCTCGAGCACCTCGTGCTTCTTGAAGCCCAGCACATCGCGCAGCAGTTTCATGTTCTTCTCGTTGTCCTCGACGATCAGGATCCTGCTCATGCCGTTGCTCCCGCCCTGATTGGCAAACTGAAAAAGAAGGTCGACCCCGCGCCCGGCTGGCTTTCCAGCCACATGCGGCCGCCGTGCAATTCGACGAAGCGCTTGGCCAGCGGCAGGCCCAGCCCGGTGCCTTCGCGCTTGGTGGCGTAGTTGCCGCCCACCTGCACGAATTCCTCAAACACCTTGGGCTGGTCCTCCGGCGCGATGCCGATGCCGGTGTCGGCGACCGACACCTCGATGCCCCCGCTCCCGAGATGCGCCTCGACGGTCACCCGCCCGCCGTCGCCGGTGAACTTCACCGCGTTTGACAAGAGGTTGAGCATGATCTGCTTGAACTTGCGCTCGTCGCCGCTGTAGTCGCCCAGCGTTTCCAGGACCTCGGTGCGCAGTTCGATGCCGTGGCGCTGGGCGCGCTCGCGCACCAGCGTGACGGCATTGTCGATCGCGCCCGGCAGGTTGAAGGTAGTCACTTCCAGCTCCATGCGCCCGGCCTCGATCTTGGAAAGATCGAGGATGTCGTTGATGAGCGACAGCAGGTGGCGGCCGGAGGAATGGATGTCCTGCACGTAGTCCAACTGCTTCTCGTTCATCTCGCCGAACATGCCTTCGATGAGCACCTCGGAAAAGCCGATCACCGCGTTCAGCGGCGTGCGCAACTCATGGCTCATGTTGGCCAGGAACTCCGATTTGTGCCGGTTGGCCAGTTCAAGTTGCTGGCTCTTTTCCTGGATTTCGCGGAACAGGCGCACGTTCTGGATGGCGATGACAGCCTGGTTGGCGAACACGCCGACCAGTTCGATCTGCTTGGCGGTGAACGGCCGCACCTCCGGCCGCCAGATCACGATGCCGCCCACCACCCGCCCGTCATGCAGCATCGGCACCACCAAAAAGGTGCGCGCCCCGCCGACCAGGGCGGTATTGCGCGACGCTTCGGCACCCTCCTTGAACCCCTGCCCTTCATGCATGTCCTCGATATGCACCGGCTGCCCCGAGGCCACCATGCGGCCGACGGCCGTGTTGGGTTCGGGGACGAACGGACCCCGGAACAGCCATTGGCGGAACTCCGGCGTGGCGCCGATTTCCTTGACATGCTCGTAGCGCTCGCCGTCATACAGGCCGAGATTGCCGAGGTGCGCGTCGCACAGGCGCATCGCGCTTTGCAGGATGGCGGTGAACACCGGGTTCACATCCGTGGGCGAGCCGCTGATGACACGCAATACCTCGCTGATGGCGGTCTGGTACGCCAGCGCCTCGGTCAACTCCCGGGTGCGCTCCTCCACCTTGCGCTCCAGCCCGCTGTAGGACTCGCGCAACTGCACCGTCATCTGGTTGAACTGCTCGGCCAGGGACTCGAGTTCGTCGCCGGTCTTGACCTCGATGCGCTGCTCCAGCTCGCCGGCGCCGATGCGTTGCGCGCCCTCCTGCAACTCGCGGATCGGTCGCACCATGCTGCGCGCGAGGAAGGTGGAAACGATCGCCGACACCAGCAGGCCGGCCAGCAGCAGCAGCCCGGTGCGCACGATGGTCGCGTTGAGCGTGGCGTACACCTCAGAGACCGGCTGCTCGACGAAGACCTCCCAGCCCAGAGTCTCGATTGGCGACCAGGCGGTCAGCACCTCGCCGCCGCCTAGCGTGCGCGCCATCAGCGCGGGTTCATCCTCGCCCTTGCCGCCCAGCGCGGCCTTGACCTGCTCGAGGCCGGACAGGTCGGTCTTGCGCAATACCAGGCCGATGTCGGGATCGGCCACCAGCTGCCCCCTGCTGTCGACCACGTAGGCCTTGCCCTTTTCGCCCACCCGGATGCGCGAGACCACATCCCACACGAACTTGAGATTGACCTCGGCCACCGTCACGCCGCCGCCGGAGCGCAAGCCCACGGTGAAATAGGGCTCGGTCTCCTTGCGGAAATACACCGGCCCGAACCACGGCTTGCCGGGCTTGGCGTTGATGAAGGCCGGGTCGGCCGAGCGGTCCTTGGCGCCGCCGGCACTGTCCATCGACAGGCGCGACACCGCCAGCACCTCCTGACCGTTGGCGTCGAGCTGCACGATGTCGGTGACCGCCGGGGCCTGGCGCAGCAGCTTCAGGAACTCGATGCGACGCTGCTCGGCGCCGTCGCTCCCCAGTTGAGGCAGCGCGGCGAAAGTCAGCTGCTGCTCGATGCCCTTGATGAACTGCTCGATGCGCGCGGCGGCGGCGACCGCCTTCTCCTTCTCGAGGCGCGCCAGCCCGGCGCGGTTTTCCTCGTAGGAGGCGTACAGGCTGATGCCGCCGCTGGCCAGCAGCGCGCCGCACACCAGCGCCATGATGAAAAGGAAATAGCGCTGGAACAGGCGGCCGCGGCGGTTGCCTGGCGATCGTGCAGGAGATGCCTGTAGCGCTGGAGACTTCATATCGGGTCGGTCAGGTTTGCCCTAGTGTAGCCAAAGCGATCGGCGCGAGCCCCGCGCGCCGCGCGGATCGTTCGGGCCATTATTGGCGGGCCGGACGGGTGGCACCGCCTGAGCGCGACGCGGGATCGGCGCGCTCCTCAATCGACAAGCCGATCGGCGCGCAGCA
>CANGUJ010000065.1 GCA_947456845.1 Burkholderiales bacterium
CAACCGAACGGGCCTTCTGGCCCGAGCGCGCCTGCGCGCGGGCCAGGGTCAGGCGCCGAAGCCGTCGGCCACGGCCATGTCGATCAGGTTGGGCCGCCCGCTTGCGATCGCCGCCTTCAAGGCAGGCCCCACATCCGCGAGGTTGGTCACCCGCAGGGTGGCAAGGCCGAAGGACTCCGCCAACCTGCAGAAATCGATCGCCGGGTCGCGCATGTCCATGCCCACGAAACGGTCCGAGCCCTGCATCGCCACCAGGCGCTCCTTGATGATGCGATAGCTGCGGTTGTTGGTGATCACGTAGGTGATGGGCAGGCGGAAATGCGCTGCCGTCCACAAGCCCTGGATGCCGTACATGGCGCTGCCGTCACCGACGATGGCCACCACCGGACGCCCCGGCTTGGCCATGCTGATGCCCACCGCGCCGGGCACCGCAAAGCCGAGCCCGCCGCTGGCCAGGCCGAACAGGCTGGATTCGTCGCGCTGGTGCATGAACTGCGGCAGCTTGACGCTGGAAGTAAGGGCTTCTTCCACCACGATGGCATCGGCCGGCAGATTGTCGGCGACTCGCAGCATCAGCGCGGCGGGGTCCATCGGACTCGCGGACTCGCGCAACACCGTTTGCGCCGCCCCCTGCGCACGCCTGACCTGCCAGTTTTCCACGGCGACCCTGGCGCAGCGCTCGGCGGCCGCGGCGCGATAGCCGGCGTCCGCCCCGGCTTTGAGCACCGGCAGCAGCGCGTCGAGGGTTTCGCGCACGTTGGCGGCGACGGCCAGGTCGGTGCGATAGCTCTTGCCCAGTTCCCACGCTCGCTCGCTCAGGTGCACCACCTGTACATGCGCCGGCAGCGGTTCGACAGGGCTGTAGACCGACATGCGCAACAGGTCCGCCCCCAGGCACAGCACCATGTCGTAGGGTTCGAGCGCCGCATGCACCTGGGCCTGACTGCGGGTGAGCATGCCGACATATTGCGGATGCGCGGTGGGAAACGCGGCCGCGTACGGAATCGGTTCCTGGAACACCGCCGCGCCCATGAGGCCGGCGAGTTCGCCCGCCTGCGCGAATGCGCCATGGATGGCGATTTCCTGGCCCGCGATGACCGCCGGGCGCCGGGCGGACAACAGCATGGCGGCGATGGCGTCGACGGCAGCGTCGGAGGGACGGACCCGGTCGTCGATGCGCACGCGCATGCCGAGGTCGAGTTCGGCGCGCGCATTGAGGATATCGCCCGGCAGGCTGATGAACACCGGGCCCATGGGGCGTGTCATCGCCACCTTGGCGGCGCGGCGCATGACGCGCGGGAGGTCTTCCACCCGCGTGACTTCCACCGCCCACTTCACCAGGGGCGCCGCGATCGGCGGGAGCGGTTCATACAGCAGGGGTTCCAGCAGCCCATGGCCCTGCTCCTGCTGGCCGGCGGTGAGGATCACCGGGGAGCCGGAGAACTTGGCGTTGTAAAGCGCGCCCATGGCGTTGCCGAGGCCCGGCGCCACATGCACGTTGGCCGCGGCGAGCGAGCGCGAGGCGCGCGCGAAGCCGTCGGCCATGGCCACCACGACGGCCTCCTGCAGTCCGAGCACGAACTTGATCTGCGGGTACTCGGGAACCGCCTGCATGATCGGCAGTTCGGTCGTGCCGGGATTGCCGAACAGGTGCGTCACGCCCTCGCTTGCGAGGAGTTCCAGAAAAGCCTGCCTGCCGTAGAGATCTGCCACCGCGCCTCCTGATGCGTTGGCGGGCGCCGGTACCTCCGGCGCGCCGCTGTTTCCGTGCTGCGACCGCTGCCGAGCGTGCCTCAGATGTCGGCTTCGGCCTCGTTGCCGTGTTCCTCGAGCCAGGAACGGCGCGCCGCCGCCTCGCCCTTTCCCATGAGCATGTTGAACTTGAGGCCGGTACGCGCGAAATCGAGATCGCCGAAGCGCACCGGCAGCAGGCGCCGCGTGTCGGGGTTCATGGTGGTTTCCCACAACTGCTCCGAACTCATCTCGCCTAAGCCCTTGAAGCGCGAGATCTGCCAGGAACCGGCGCGCACGCCCTCCTTGGCGAGCTTGTCTTCGGCGACCTGCAGTTCGGCTTCGTCGAGGCAATAGAGCTTGCGCATCTGCCGCTTGCCGGCCGCCGGCACATCGACGCGGAACAGCGGCGGGCGCGCCACGTAGACGTTGCCGGCTTCGATGAGCCTGGGAAAATGGCGGAAGAACAGGGTCAACAGCAGCACCTGGATGTGCGAACCGTCGACATCGGCGTCGGAGAGGATGCAGATCTTGCCGTAGCGCAGGCCGGAAAGATCGGGCGAATCGTCGGGGCCGTGCGGATCGACGCCGATGGCCACGGCGATGTCGTGCACCTCGTTGTTGGCGAACAGGCGGTCGCGCTCGGTCTCCCAGGTATTGAGCACCTTGCCGCGCAGCGGCAGGATGGCCTGGAACTCCTTGTCCCGCCCCATCTTGGCGCTGCCGCCGGCCGAGTCACCCTCGACCAGGAACACCTCGTTGCGGCTCACGTCGCTGGATTCGCAGTCGGTGAGCTTGCCGGGCAGCACGGCCACGCCCGAGCCTTTTTTCTTCTCGACCTTCTGGCCGGCTTTCATGCGGCTTTGCGCCTGCTTGACCACCAGGTCGGCAAGTTTCCGGCCCAGGTCGACATGGGCGTTAAGCCAAAGCTCCAGCGGCGGACGCGTCTGCTGCGCCACCAGGCGCACCGCGTCGCGGCTGTTCAGGCGTTCCTTGATCTGGCCCTGGAACTGCGGGTCGAGTACCTTGGCGGACAGCACGAAGGAAGCCCGCGCGAACACGTCTTCCGGCAACAGCTTCACCCCCTTGGGCAGGAGCGAGTGCAGCTCGATGAAACTCTTGACCGCGCCGAACAGGCCCTCGCGCAAGCCGGATTCGTGCGTGCCGCCGTTGGAGGTGGGGATCAGGTTCACATAGGACTCGCGCGCGATCGCGCCTTCCTCGGTCCAGGCCACCACCCACTGCGCGCCCTCGCCCTCGGCAAAGGTGTCGTCGGCGGCCTCGACATACTTCTCGCCCTCGAAATAGGGGATCACGGGCTCGGCGCCGGCGAGCGCCTCCTGCAGGTAGCCGCGCAGCCCGTCCTTGTAGATCCAGGTCTGCGTCTCGCCGGTTTTTTCAACCGCGAGCGATACCGAAACGCCGCCGAGCAGCACCGCCTTGGAGCGCAGCAGGCGCCGCAACTCCTCCAGCGGCACCGTGCCGGCGTCGAAGTACCGGGGGTTCGGCCAGGCGCGCACCAGGGTGCCGTTCCTGTCCGACTTGCCGGATCGCTTGAGGGGCTGCGTGACCTCGCCGCCGTTCTCGAACAAGATGCGATGCTCGCCGCCATCGCGCCATACAGTCACCTCGAGCCGGCTCGACAACGCGTTGGTGACCGACACCCCCACCCCGTGCAGACCGCCGGAGAACGTGTAGGCGCCGCCGCCCTTCTTGTCGAACTTGCCCCCCGCGTGCAGGCGGGTGAAGACAATCTCCACCACCGGCACCTTTTCCTCGGGATGAAGACCCACCGGTATGCCGCGGCCGTCGTCAATCACCGATACCGAGCCGTCCGCATGCAGCGTGACGCCGATATGTTTGGCATAGCCCGCGAGCGCCTCGTCGGAGGCATTGTCGAGCACCTCCTGGATGATGTGCAGGGGGCTTTCGGTACGGGTGTACATGCCGGGGCGTTCACGCACCGGCTCGAGGCCCTTGAGGACCCGGATCGAAGATTCGTGGTAGGAGCTTTTGGCCATTGTCAATAGTGATGAGGCCCGCAGGCAGCGATCCGGTTATCCACAAAAACCGTGGACAAACCGCCGCGAAAAACCGGAAAACCCAGTCACGCCAGGGGCTTGGCTGGATCGATGAAGAAATGGGCGATCAACCGCAGAACACCATGTTGGCAAGATCGAACACCATGTTGGGACGCAGCCAGGCCAGGAACACCAGGCCGGAGAGCGCCGTCGCCGCAACCGCAAGCAGCGCGCGCCACAGGCGCGATCGCGGCAGCCAGGAAAGTTTGTCCTGGTCCGCGGGCATGGCCGGTCGAAACGAGTACATGGCTTGAATGCGGGTCGCAGCGGAAAACGGCGTCGGCTATGCCGGGTCTAGACAGACCCGGATTATACGAGAGTGGGAGCGGCCTTTTAGCCGCGCTTCTTCTCGAGCATATCCCAGCGCTCCAGCGCCGCCATCAACTCCTGCTCGATGATCTCGATGCGCGCCTTCGCCGGCGCCACCTCTTGCGGCGCCTTCGCATAGGTGGCCGGATCGGCGAGAAGCCGGTTGAGCGCCTCCTGCTCGCGCTCGAGCGCCTCGACGGCCGCGGGCAGCGATTCGAGCTCGCGCGCCTCCTTGAAGGAAAGTTTCGCCCGCTTCGCCGAGGTCTCGGGCGCCCGCGCGCCCGAAGGCCCGGCCGTCGGTGCCGCGGCGGGCCCCGGCTGCGCCACCGCCCTGCGTGCCAGCACCGCCTGCCATTCGGTGTAACCGCCGGGATTTTCGGTCCAGCGCCCGTCCCCCTCCGCCACCAGCACCTGCGTGACCACGTTGTCGAGGAAGGTGCGGTCATGGCTGACCAGCACCACCGTGCCGGCGTAGTCCTGCAGCATGGATTCGAGCAGTTCCAGCGTGTCGATATCGAGGTCGTTGGTGGGCTCGTCCAACACCAGCATGTTGGCGGGGCGCGCGAACAGGCGCGCCAGCAGCAAACGGTTGCGTTCTCCGCCGGACAAGGCGGACACCTTCGCATTGGCCCGCTCGGGCGGAAACAGGAAGTCCGCCAGATAGGTCATCACATGCTTGCGGCCCGCCGCGCTCGTCTCGACCCACTCGGAGCCGGGGCTGATGGTATCGACCAGTGTGGCGTTCTCGTCGAGCGCCGCGCGAAACTGGTCGAAATAGGCGATCTCGAGCTTGGTCCCGCGCCTGACGTCTCCGCTGTCGGGCTCGATATCGCCCAGCATCAGGCGGATGAGCGTGGACTTGCCGGCACCGTTGGCGCCGACGATGCCGATCTTGTCGCCGCGCAGGATGCGCAGGTTCAGGTCGCGCACCACCAGGCGGCCGGCGAAGCCCTTGGATACATTGGTGAATTCCGCCACCAGCCTGCCCGAACGGCTTGAATCATCGACCGCGAGATTGACCGCGCCCTGGCGCTCGCGCCGCTCGGAGCGGTCACGGCGCAGTTGCTCGAGCCTGCGCACACGGCCTTCGTTGCGGGTGCGGCGCGCCTCGATGCCCTTGCGGATCCATACTTCCTCCGCCTTGAGGAACTTGTCGAACTTGGCGTTGATGACGCGCTCGACCTCCAGCTGCGCCGCCTTGCGCTCCTGGTAGGCCGCGAAGTTGCCCGGATACGAAAGCAGCCGCCCGCGGTCGAGTTCGACCACCCGCGAAGCCACCCGGTCGAGGAACATGCGGTCATGGGTGATCAGCAGCACCGCACCGCGAAATCCCCTGACCAGTTCCTCCAGCCATGCGATCCCTTCGATATCGAGGTGGTTGGTCGGCTCATCGAGCAACAACAGCTCGGGCTCGGCCACCAGCGCACGCGCCAAGGCGACGCGTTTCTTCATGCCACCCGAACATTCCGCGATCAGGCGCTCCGCCGGCAAACCCAGGCGTTCGATGGCCATGTCGACGCGCCGTTCCGCGTCCCAAGCGCCGGTCTCCGCCATGCGCGCTTCGAGTTCCGGCAACTCGGACAGCGCATCGGGGTCGTCGGCGGCATGCGCGAGCACATGGTGGTAACGGGTGATGAGTTCGTATTGCTTGTCCAGCCCGCCGGCCACGGCCTCGAATACCGTCTTGTCGGGCCCCAGCAGCGGCTCCTGATCCACCACGGCCAGCTTCAAGCCAGGCTTCAGCCAACGCGTACCGGCATCGAGCGGACGGTTTCCCGCCAGCACCGCCAGCAGGCTGGACTTGCCGGCGCCATTGCGGCCGATGAGGGCGACGCGCTCGCCGGCGTCGATGGAAAAATCCGCGCGATCGAGCAGCGGGAAATGGCCGAACGCGAGTTCGGCGCGTTCAAGTGTCGCCAGGGGCATGTCTTGGAAAGCGGGGAACCGGATCGATCAGGCGTCGCGCCAGCGCTCGGCGACCTCGATCAGGTTGCCGTCGGGGTCGCGCAGATAGATGGAGCGGATCGGCCAGCGGGCACCGGTGCGCCTGACGGGGCCGAGTTCGACGGCCACGCCCAGCGCCTTCATGTGGGCGGCGACGTCATCCAGCGGCACGGAGGCGATCAGGCACAGGTCCAGCGAGCCCGGCGTCGGCGTTGCCGCATAGATATCCGTGACGCTTGCGTCGCCGGCTTGATGCAGGTTGAACTTCTGGTCCCCGAAACGCAGGGCCTTGCGCTGCGGCTTGGGCGGCTCGCCGAAGGTCTCCAGCCGCATGCCCAGCGCGCGGGTATAGAAGTCGATGGTCGCTGCCATGTCCCGGCAGGTGATGACGATGTGGTCGATGCTCTGGATCATTCAGAAAAACGCGGCTGGTCTGGTCGGCGCGGGCGCGCATGATAGCAGCATGCAGGCCACCGCAATGCGCCGATTGTCTCCGACCGCCGAAGAGCGCTGAGGCTTGCTGATAGAATCGTTACTTCACGGCAGGCGACGGCTGAAGGCGAAAGTTGGGGGCAAAGGTTGGAGGCAAAGGTTGGTTGGTGGATGTTGGTTCGGAAATTCACGGCCGGCCCGCCTGGCGAACAGCACCCGCAAGCGGCCCCGCCTCATCACCTTCTCCCACTGCTGCGGGAAATGATGGGCCGCCAACAGTGGCGGTAGATGGAAGAATCGAAGAAAAGACAAGCAGGCCGCTCCCGCGCTCGCCGTAGTTCAATGGATAGAACGAGTGCCTCCTAAGCGCTAGATACAGGTTCGATTCCTGTCGGCGGGACCAATTCGACAGCCTGATCCGCCAATGAAGGCCGGGCTGAAGTCGCTTGAGCCGCGCCTGACGGCATGTATGGCGCAACCATCCACGCGGGACCCGAGCAGCGGTCCTCCGGCTATCGTGATCTCCGGCTGCCTAGCGCCGCGGGCGCGCGGCATCCTCCGCCGCGCGGCGCACGGCGCGCATCTGCGAAGCCTGCAAAGCATGAATCAGCAGGCGGATCGCCTGCCAGAATATGAACAGGCCCACCAGGCCGATAGCCCACGGCTTGACCTGATCGACCAGCCGGGTGAACAGCATGCCCTCGAGCGCCTTCTGCTCAGCGGTTTTCTGGACCCGGTTGACCTCGGGCTCCACAAAGGCCTCCGGCTTGATGTCTTCCAGACTCTGGCTCTTTCGGGCTTCCTCCCCGGGTGATTTCTGCGCGGCGTTCGCATTCTCCCTGGGCTTGCGCTCACCTGCGACCTGGGCTTGCGGGTTTGCTGACGGATTCGCTGGCGGACTCGTTGCCACGCCACCCGCACTGCGGCCCGCCGCCCTGGACAGGTCGCGGAACAGGTCACGGGCGGCCGCCTGGGCCTGTGCCTGGACCTGGTCTGCATCGGCAGCAACCGCCGGTAGCGTCCCGCCGCGTGCGGAAACATCGAAAGCCCCAGGGATCACGTTTGCCGCAAACGCGGGGTCGACGCGAACGGCTTTCGCGGGTTGCCGGAGCTCGATGTCATCGTCAGGCCTGCCGAAAAACGCCCGCACAGACTTCATGAACCGGGCCCACTCTGACACGGACTCGCCCGCCTTGGGCATGCCTTTTTGCAGGCTCGCGTCGAGAGCGGGCCTGGTCGCCTTGGCAGCTGCGTCGTCGCCAATGTGGCTCGCGAGGACGTCCTTGTCGGCTTCAGCGTCCGCCGTGAACACCGGGCCGGCGGCGGCCGGCGTGCATGCCAGGGCGGGCAAGAGCGCCAGGAAGACTGCCACGAAGCGCACGCAAGCAGCGTGGCGAGGCGCCAGCGGTCCTTTCAAATCCATTCGTCGTCCTTCCCTGCTTCGAAAAACCAACCCACGGGCATACCAAGCCCGGGGACCGCGCGCACACTCGCTCACTCGGCGCCGCGCGCGATCCGGCTTGCGCGCAGGGCTTTCCGAAGCGCGATGCAAGAGCGCCCGCCACCAACCGGATGGCCCGCACCAAGGCATGCCGGCTTTTCGCGCCGCGATCCCGCACCCAAAGCCGGTTCCGATGTTCAGGGCCCCCGCGGCAAACACGACCTGCATTTTAAGGCGCGCCGGGGTACCGAAACACTTTCCCCGCGCCCTGACGTCCGCCCGCAAGCACATGACCCCTAAAGATATCAGTTTTCGTGTCGTTGTCCGGGTGGGCTTTCTCGTGCAATTGAAACATCCTAGTCATGCGCGGCTGCAACACTCATCACCATTTGCCCCGAAATTGACATGTTTTGACATTTGAAGGGTGTGAAAACGCCCTGAAGCAAGATATTGTCTGGCCCACGCTGAAGTGATCATCGAAATTCGCATTTCGCCGTCGCCCGCGCGTTTGTGGGTGGACTCAAAGAAGGCATCGGAATAATGATCAGGCTTTTCAACCACTGGCTGCATCTGCGCACCTTGTTGGTCATGGGGACGGACTTCGCCTTCGTCATCCTTGGCGTTATCGGAATGGCCCTGTGGCTCGGAAACGGCGCGCTCCTCGGTGACAAGGTGGTCATCGCATGTTCCATTGCCCTGGCGCTCTGTGCCCTGGCGATCAATGCATGGGCCGGCTTCTACCAGGACACGCGGAACACGACGCGGCTGCAGGCGATATCGCGGGCGGCCTTTTCGGTGTCGCTGGCCGCGCTTTTTGCGTACGGCATGTTTTCCTTCGCCCCGTTTGCCTCCGAAGGGCATGAAGTGCTGGCACTGCCGGCGATGACGGCCGTTCTCGGCATGGTGGTGCACAGATTGGGCGCGGTTCGCGTCGGTGCATCCTCGATGCTGGTGCGGCGTGTCCTGATCTTCGGCGCCGGCGAACATGCGCTGGCGGTGCGGCGCGCCCTGGACAAGTCGGATCCCAATGTGCAGATTGTCGGTTTCTACCCCAGCCCGACCGAGGAGAGCATACAGGTACCCGAAGACAGGGTTTTGCCGGTCTCTTCTTCCCTTACCGACACGGTGCGCAGCCTCGACGTCGATGAGATCGTGGTCGCGCTCAGCGAACGCCGCGGTGGCGCAATGCCGCTGCGCGAACTGCTCGATTGCAAGCTGCTCGGCGTCAAGGTGCTCGACCTGGCCAGCCATTTCGAGCAGGCCCTGGGACAAATCCGGCTCGACTCGCTCAGGGCCGGATGGCTGATCTTCGGTGACGGCTTCAGGCAGGGCTGGGTGCGCACGGCGGTCAAGCGCCTGTTCGACATCAGCTGCGCGCTGGTCCTCCTGCTCGTGTCATTACCCGTCATGCTGGTCGCGGCGGTGCTGATCGTGCTCGAGAGCGGCTTTCCGGTGTTCTACCGCCAGGAGCGGGTCGGTTTGAACGGCCGGCTGTTCAACGTGATCAAGTTCCGCAGCATGCGAACAGACGCCGAAAAGGACGGTAAACCCCGCTGGGCCACCGGCAACGATTCGCGCGTCACCCGCGTCGGGCGCCTGATCCGCAAGACCCGCATCGATGAATTGCCGCAGTTGATCAGCGTGCTCAAGGGGGACATGAGCCTGGTGGGCCCGCGCCCGGAACGGCCGTTCTTCGTCGACCAACTTACCCGGGACATTCCCTTCTACGCGGTGCGGCACAGCGTCAAGCCCGGCCTCACCGGCTGGGCCCAGGTGCGGTATCACTACGGCGCCTCGGTCGAGGATTCCGCGGAGAAGCTGCAGTACGACCTGTACTATGTCAAGAACCACACCCTGTTCCTGGACCTCATCGTGCTGTTTGAAACCGTTGGCGTGGTGCTGACCGGCAAAGGGGCCCAGTAACTCCCCCGGGGCGGCGGGACGCGCCATTGCGCTTGCGGCCCGCGCTTCCCGAGCCAACACACAGAAGCCGCCCGATCGCCAACGGCGCGCCGCATCGTACCGGCGGCGCGGCTACAATCCGCCGCTGTCGGGTCGCCCCGGCTTTGCGACCGGCTGATGCCGCGGCGCGACGCCGATCGACTTCCCCTTCCTGCCCCCGCGCGATGATTTTCCGGACCCCGCCCCCCACGCGCAGCAGCATCCCCATGCCGGACTGCCCGCGACCGGACCGATGAACACAACCGACCTCGGCCTGGCGGTTTGGAGTTACGCGACCGCCCTGGCCGCCAACCTGGCGTGCCTGCTTTATCTGCATTTCGCGGGAAAAGGCTGGGGCAGTGGCCGCGCGGGCGGCGCGATGTTCCTCGCCATGGCATCGAGCGCCCTGTGGGCCGGCGCGAACATCGTATTCAGCTACTTCGATACCGCCAGGCTGTTTGCCGTCTGCCTGCTGCTGGACGCGCTGCGGTACGGTTGCTGGTACGCCTTCCTGGGCGCCCTGTTGCGCCCCGGCACGCGCGCGCCGGGCGAAGGGTCCGGCCTGATGTTGCCCCTTGCCTTCGTGGGCGCCGGCGCCGCCATCGTGTTGCAGGCCGTGGGGATCGCCGGTTACGACGGCTGGACGGCGATTTCGCAGGCCACCTGGTTCATGGCGCTCGCGTTGGTGGTGATCGGCCTGGTCATGCTGGAACAACTGGTGCGCAACAGCACGCAGGATTCCCACTGGCATGTCAAGCCGCTTGTGCTGGCATTGGCAGGCATGTTCCTCTTCGACCTGTACCTGTTTTCCGAGGCGCTGCTGTTTCGCAATATCGACGCCGATGCGTTCGCCGCGCGCGGTTTCGCGCACGCCGGCGTGGTGCCGCTGGTATGGCTTTCGGCCTCGCGCACGAAAAACTGGCTGGCCAAGTTCCGCCTGTCGCAAAAGGCCGCGTTCCACTCGGCGAGCCTGCTGTTCGTCGGCGCCTACCTGCTGTTCATGGCCGTTGCCGGCTACTACGTACGCAGCTTCGGCGGCTCCTGGGGGCGGGCCATCGCGGTCGTGTTCGTGTTCGCCGCGCTGCTGCTCCTGGCCGCGCTGGTCGTGTCGCGCTCGATGCGGGCGTCCCTGCGGGTCCGCCTGGGCAAGCATTTCACCGGCTACCGCTACGACTACCGTGAGGAGTGGCTGCGCTTCACCCGCACCTTATCAATCCAGCACTCGCGCGAAACCATGGGGCAGCAGGTGGTGCGCGGCCTGGCCGACCTGGTGGAAAGCCCGGCCGGCAGCCTGTGGCTCAAGGACGAGGCGAGCGCGAACTACCGTCAATTCTCGCGCTGGAACGTGCCGGATTCCGATGCACGTGAACGCGCGGACTCCCCCTTGTGCAGGTTCATCACCGAAAGCGGCTGGGTGATCAACCTCGAGGAGTACCGCAGCTTTCCCGGACGCTACGCCGGCCTCACACTGCCCGAATGGATCGGCGAGGTGCCCGATGCCTGGCTGGTGGTGCCCCTGTCGGGCGGCAACGACCTGATCGGCTTTGTCGTGCTCTCGAGCGCACGCACGGCCATCGAGGTCAACTGGGAGGTCAACGACCTGCTGAGAACCGCCGGGCAGCAGGCCGCGAGCTTCCTGGCGCAGATGCGCGCCACCGAGGCGTTGCTGGAAGTGCAGAAGTTCGATGCGTTCAACCGCATGTCGGCCTTTGTCGTGCACGACCTGAAGAATATCGTGACGCAGCTCTCGCTATTGCTCAAGAACGCCGAGCGGCACAGCGACAACCCGGAATTCCAGGCCGACATGCGCATGACCGTCCAGCACTCGGTCGAACGCATGCGCCAGTTGATGCTGCAACTGCGCGAAGGCGCGACGCCGCCGGGTACGCCGGTCGGCGTCGATCTCGCGCGCATCATCGAAAGACTCGCGCGCGGCAAGTCGGTACAAGGCAAGGCTGTCGATATCGACATCGCCGAGCGCCTGATGACGCGCGGGCACGAGGAACGCATCGAGCGGGTGATCGGGCATCTGGTGCAAAATGCGCTGGACGCCGCCGATGCCGCAAAGCCCGGCGGGCGGGTGTGGGTCAGGCTGGCGCGCCACGGCGGGCAGGCACTGGTCGAAGTGGGCGACACCGGGATCGGGATGGACCCGCAATTCGTGCGCGACCGGCTGTTCAAGCCGTTCCAGACCACCAAACAAGCCGGCATGGGCATCGGCGCTTACGAGAGCAACCAATATGTGCAGGAACTGGGCGGGAAAATGACAGTCGAGAGCGCCGCGGGCAAGGGGACCCGCATCACCGTCCTGCTGCCCTTGTTCGAAGCGGGTTCCCCGGCATCGCGCGGCCTGCCGCAAGAGGAGGCCGCTTGAGCGAAACCACGACGAAACCGCGCCCGCTCCTCATCGTCGAGGACGACCCGGCGCTGCAGAAGCAACTGCGCTGGTCGCTCGACAAGTACGAATCCCTGACTGCCGACGACGGCGAATCCGCGCTCGCCCAGGTGCGCCGCCACGCGCCGGCGGTGGTGACCATGGATCTCGGGCTGCCGCCCGACCCCGACGCCGTCTCCGAGGGTTTCAAGCTGCTCGAGAACATCCTCGCCATCGCCCCCGAGACCAAGGTGATCGTGCTGACCGGCCAGAACGACCAGGCCAATGCCTTGCGCGCCATCGCCCTGGGCGCCTACGATTTCTTCGCCAAGCCGTTCGAACCGGAACTGCTGGGCCTGACCATCGACCGGGCGTTTCGTCTCTACGACCTGCAGCAGGAAAACCAGCGCCTGGCGGCGATGCGCCAGCCCGACACGCTGGGCGGGCTCATCACCCGCGACCCGCAGATGCTCAAGCTGTGCCGCACCGTGGAGAAGGTGGCCGCCTCGAACGCGACGGTCATGCTGCTGGGCGAATCCGGCACCGGCAAGGAGCTGCTGGCGCGCGGCGTGCATGCCGCCTCGCCGCGGCGCGGCGAGCGGTTCGTGGCCATCAACTGCGCGGCGATTCCCGAACAGCTTCTTGAAAGCGAGCTGTTTGGCCACGAAAAAGGCGCCTTTACCGGGGCCGTGAGCCAGCGCGCGGGGCGTTTCG
>CANGUJ010000066.1 GCA_947456845.1 Burkholderiales bacterium
CCTCGCCGGACAGCACCTCGACGGGCAGCCCCGCTTGCGCGACGCGGCCGCGCAGGTCGTTCGCCGCGACATGGTCCGTCATCACCGCGAAACGCGGCTTGTGCGCGACGCACTGTGAGAACACGCCGTCGACGCTGCGCCGCGCGACCAGGGCGAAAACGCGGAAACGGTCCGGATGGCGCGCAACGACATCGAGCGTGCTCTCGCCGATCGAGCCGGTGCAGCCAAGCAGGGTCAGTGACCGCATCAAGGTGTCCTCAGGCCGCCCGCATGAAGGCGTAGATGAGCATGGCAAGCGGCATGGTCGGGATCAGTGCATCGATGCGGTCGAGAACGCCGCCATGGCCCGGCAGCAGGCCGCTGCTGTCCTTGACGCCGGCGCGACGCTTGAGCAAGGACTCGAACAGGTCGCCGATGATGCTGAGGCCCACCATCGCGAGCACCAGTGCCAGCGCGGCCACGTAGCCCGCCGGACCGACGCGTCCGGCGAAGCCAAACAACCAGGCGAACCATGAATCGTACGCTCCGCCGGTGTCGGTCGTCGCAAGGGCGCAGATCGCGGCGAGCGCGGCAGCGCCGGCCATGCCGCCCGCCACGCCTTCCCAAGTCTTCCCGGGACTGACCGCCGGCGCGAGTTTGTGCCGCCCGAACGCCCGTCCAGCGAAATATGCGGCGATATCGGCGACCCACACCAGGCCCATCAGCAGGAACATGAAGAGCGCGCCCGCCTCGCGGGCCTGCACCACGGCCCACCAGCACGGCAGGAGCATGCATGCGCCCAGCGATGCGAGCATGAATCCTTGGGGCGCAGCGGGCCCCCTGACGAACCACCAGATGGCGACCATCAGCCAGCACGCCACCGAAACCGCATAGGCCGCGAGGGCCACGGCGTCGCTCTCATGCGCCGCAGACCCCATGAACCCGAGGGCCGCGAGCACGATTCCGGCGGCATATCCGATAGCCAGCCGCATACCGAACCCGCACAAGCGACCCCACTCCCATGCCGCTGCCGCCACAAATACGAGCACGAAGGCGGCCCATGCCGTGATGGGCATGAAAGCGAGTGCGGGTACCACAAGCGCCAGCAGGACCAGGGCGGTGATGACCCTTGCCTTAAGCATCGGCGCGAGAATCTTCCGGCGCAAGCCGGACCTGTTCGTCGCGACCTTGGCGCCGGGACTCCCGGACCTGCTCGCTGGTTCGACCGAACCGCCGTTCACGGTTTCGATACGACGCAATCGCCTCATCGAGCGTCTTGGCGTTGAAGTCGGGCCAGAATGTGTCGGTGAAAAACAATTCGGCGTAGGCGAGTTGCCAGATCAGGAAATTGCTGATGCGCATTTCCCCGCCGGTCCGGATGAACAGGTCGGGCTCAGGCGCATGCGCCATAGCGAGATAAGGCTCGAGATCGGATTCGGTCAGGCTGGAGACGAGGTCTGGACGATCGGCCAGCAGGGCCCTGGTCGCCTGGATGACGTCCCAACGGCCGCCGTAATTGGCGCACACGGTGAGGGTGAGCCTGGTATTGGCTTCGGTCTTGGCTTCGGCACGCCGGATGAGATCGCGAAGGCGGCTGTCAAAACGCTCTAGGTCTCCGACGATCTTGAGGCGTACGCCGCTGGCGTGCAGCTTGGCCACCTCCTGCTCCAGGACCATTCTGAACAGTTGCAGCAGTACGGACACCTCCTCTTCGGGCCGGCGCCAGTTTTCGGAGGAAAACGCAAACAGCGTGAGATAGCGGACACCACGCTCGATCGACGCCCGCACCGCCTCGCGCACAGCCTCGACGCCGCGCTGGTGGCCGGCTACGCGCGGCAGAAACCGGCGCGTCGCCCAACGCCCGTTGCCGTCCATGATGATCGCAACATGCTTTGGAACGGCCGTTACCTGCGGAATGGTCTGGGTCGAGCTCATCGGGTCCGGGCTCCGGAAAGTCTCACTGCGTGCGGCGGCTCTCAGACCGCCATGACTTCGGCTTCCTTCGCCGTCAATAGCTTGTCTATTTCGCCGACGTAGCGGTCGGTCAGCTTCTGGATTTCATCCTGCGCGCGGCGCTCCTCGTCTTCGGAAACCGCTTTTTCCTTGAGCAGCTTCTTGAGCTGCTCGTTGGCTTCACGGCGCAGGTTGCGCACTACGATGCGCGCGTCCTCGCCCTCGCCCTTGACTACCTTCACCAGTTCCTTGCGGCGCTGCTCAGTCAGCGCGGGCATGGGTACACGGATCATGTCACCCATGGTGGACGGATTGAGGCCGAGATCAGATTCGCGAATCGCCTTGTCGACCACCGGCACCATCTTTTTTTCCCAAGGCTGCACCCCGATGGTGCGCGCATCGATGAGAGTCACGCTGGCTACCTGGTTGATCGGCATGCCCGTACCGTAGTAGTCGACCTGGATGTGATCGAGCAGTCCGACATGCGCGCGACCGGTGCGCACCTTCGACAGGTCGTTCTTGAAGGATTCAATCGACTTCTGCATCTTCTGCTCGGTCGATTTGCGAATATCGGCAATGCTCATCAAACACCCCTGGCTAACGGGTCAGACGTGAACAAGTGTACCTTCGTTTTCGCCCATGATGATGCGCTTGAGCGCGCCATGCGAAAGGATCGAAAAGACACTGATTGGCAGTTTCTGGTCGCGGCAGAGCGCAAAGGCGGTGGCGTCCATCACTTTCAGATTCTTGATGATGGCCTCATCGAAGGTGATGGTGTCATAGCGGGTCGCCGTTGCGTCCTTGTTGGGATCGGCCGTGTATACGCCGTCGACCTTGGTGCCCTTGAGCACGATTTCGGCCCCCATCTCGGATGCGCGCAGGGCCGCCGCCGTATCGGTGGTGAAGAACGGATTGCCGGTACCGGCCGCGAAAATCACCACCTTGCCCTCCTCGAGATAACGCAATGCCTTGTTGCGAATGTAAGGCTCGACCACCTGCTCGACCGACAGCGCGGACTGCACCCGCGCGACGATGCCTTGCTGCTTCATCGCGTCCTGCAGGGCCAGGGCGTTCATGATGGTCGCCAGCATGCCCATGTAATCGGCCGTCGCGCGGTCCATTCCCTGTGCGCCGGGCGCGACCCCGCGGAAGATGTTGCCGCCACCGATGACGATGCTCATCTCGACGTCGAGTTTGGCTACGCTGGCGATCTCGCCGACGATCCGCTCAATGGTGGCGCGATTGATGCCATACGCATCATCGCCCATCAGGGCCTCCCCCGAAAGCTTGAGAAGAAACCGTTTGTACCTGGGCGTTTCCGGCATGCTCACTCGATGAAATACTGGGAATTTGGTTGACAAGAAAACGGGCCCCGAAAGGCCCGCTGTTTCGACTACTACTACTGCTTCTTGGCAGCGGCCATCTGTTCAGCGACCTCTGCGGCGAAGTCCGTCACTTTCTTTTCGATTCCTTCGCCTACGATGTAGAGGGCGAAACGGTTGACCGTGGCCCCCTTGGCCTTGAGCAGTTGCTCGATGGTCTGCTTGCCGTCCTCGGCCTTGACAAACACCTGTCCGAGCAGAGTGACGGTCTTGAGGTATTTCTGCACCGTGCCCTCGGCGATCTTCTCGAGCATCGCTTCGGGCTTCTTGTCCTCGCGCGCCTTTTCTATCGCGATACGGCGCTCGGTCTCGAGAAGTTCGGCGGGCACGCCCGAGGCGTCAAGCGATTTCGGCTTGGATGCCGCAATGTGCATGGCGAGGTCCTTGGCGAGTTGCTCGTCGCCGCCGGAAACGTCGATCATCACGCCGATCTTCGAGCCGCCGTGCACGTAGCTGACCAGCCGTCCGATTGCCTCAAAGCGCGTGAAGCGGCGGATCGACATGTTCTCGCCGATCTTGCCCACCAGCGCCTTGCGCACTTCATCGACGGTGGAGCCGTCAAGGGGCGCAGCGGCAAGCGCCTCGACACCGGCCGGATTGCCGGCGGCAACGATCTCGGCAAGTTTCTTGGAAAAGGCGACGAAATCGTCGTTCTTCGCCACGAAGTCGGTCTCGGAGTTGATCTCGACAATCGCCCCGGCCTTGCCGTCGGCCGCGACATGGACCGACACTACGCCTTCCGCCGCAACGCGCGACGCGGCCTTGCTGGCCTTGTTGCCAAGGCGTACGCGAAGGATTTCCTCAGCCTTGTCGAGATTTCCGTCGGCCTCGGTCAGGGCCTTCTTGCATTCCATCATCGGCGCGTCGGTCTTCGCGCGCAACTCTGCGACCATTCCTGCGGTTATTGCAGCCATTTGCTGTGAGTCCTGCTTGCTGTTTGAGTGAAGGTGGGAAAGGGAACGGGACCGCCATGCCCGGAGCAGCCTGTGCCGGTTTCGCGCAGCGCAATGCCGAACGGCCGCGAAGCGCCATCCCGGGCCGGGCGGCCCGCCCGGTCAGGAAGCTTCGACTTCCACGTACTCGTCGCCGCCGGCGGCCACGATCTCGTTGATCGAATGCGCCCGGCCTTCCAGGATGGCGTCGGCCACGCCGCGGGCGTACAGGCGGATCGCACGGGAGGAATCGTCGTTGCCGGGAATCACGTAGGCAACGCCGTCTGGCGAGTGATTCGTGTCGACGACCGCTACGACCGGAATTCCGAGCTTGGCGGCCTCGGTGATGGCAATCTTGTGGTAACCGACATCGATGACGAATATCGCATCCGGCAGCGCGACCAGGTCCTTGATGCCGCCGATCGACTTTTGCAGCTTGTCCATTTCGCGCTTGAACATCAACGCCTCTTTCTTGGACATCTTTTCGACCTCGCCGGCCTCGACGGACGTTTCCATTTCCTTGAGGCGCTTGATCGAGGCCTTGACGGTCTTGAAGTTGGTCAGCATCCCCCCGAGCCAGCGGGCATCGACGTAGGGCATGCCGGCCCGCTGCGCCTCCTCGGCGACGATTTCGCGGGCCTGGCGCTTGGTGCCCACCATCAGGATGGTCCCCTTGTTAGCGGCGAGGGTGCGCAGGTACTTCATCGCGTCGTTGTAGAGCTCGAGCGTCTTCTCGAGGTTGACGATGTGGATCTTGTTGCGATGGCCAAAGATGTACGGCGCCATCTTCGGGTTCCAGAAGCGGGTCTGGTGGCCGAAGTGAACGCCAGCTTCCAGCATTTCGCGCATGGTGGTTGACATGTGACTGCTCCGATTTCAGGGTTGACCTCCTCCCGCCGGCAGTCGGGGCGGCGCTTTCGCACCGCCGGTCCGAACCACCCCAAATGTGGCAGGAGTGCGAATTTGCCCAATGTCTTCATCGTCAGGTCATCATGAACGCTTGACGTCAGGCGGGCAGGCCCGGGTCGGCATGGCGGGAGGCGGAACCCCCCCCGATCTCAAAAATGACTTTGAAAATCATTAGGCAGCCCGATATTATAGCCGGTTCCGGTTGTTCAATCAAAGCGTCCCCCCTATACCGAAGCCGCCATGGGCATAGCCATCAAGACCTCCCAGGACATCGAGAAGATGCGCGTTGCCGGCAAGCTCGCGGCCGAAGTGCTCGATTACGTCGCTCCCCATGTGCGGCCCGGCGTGACCACCGGGGAGCTCGACCGGCTGTGCCACGATTACATGGTCGGCGTGCAGGGAACGATCCCTGCGCCCCTCGGCTACTGCCCCCCGGGTTACCGCCCCTACCCGAAGTCGATCTGCACCTCCGTCAACAATCAGGTGTGCCATGGCATCCCGGGCGACAAGGTGTTGCGCAAGGGCGATGTCGTCAACCTCGACATCACGACCATCAAGGATGGTTACCACGGCGACACCAGCAGGATGTTCTTCGTCGGCGAGCCATCCATCGCCGCGCGGCGCCTTTGCGAAGTCACGCTCGAGTGCATGTGGGCGGGCATCCTGCAGGTGCGCCCGGGTGCCCACCTCGGGGATATCGGCCACGTCATCCAGGCGCATGCCGAAAAGCACGGCTATTCGGTGGTGCGCGAGTTTTGCGGCCATGGCATAGGCACCCGCTTCCACGAGGAACCCCAGGTGCTGCACTACGGCAAGCGCGGCACCCTAGCCGAACTCAAACCAGGCATGGTCTTCACCATCGAGCCAATGATCAATGCGGGGCGACGCGAAATCCGCGAGCTTGCCGATGGCTGGACCATCGTCACCAAGGATCACAGCCTGTCAGCGCAGTGGGAACACACAGTGCTGGTCACCGAGACCGGTTACGAAGTCCTGACCGTGTCGCCCGGAATGCCCGCGATACCGGCGGCCGCGCTCGCCCTGGCGCCCGCCGGCGCGGTGCCCGCTGCCATCGCCTGAACCCGACACAAACCCCGTCGTGTCCGTGGTCGTCCAGAATACGTCCGCACCCCGCTATCGCCAGGAGCTGGTAAGTGGTCGAAAGGGCATATTCGCCAGTTTCAACAATGGCGGCTCGGCGCGACGCCTGCTCGCCGCCCACTGCAGGCTTGTCGACCGCGTGCTCGCCACCCTTTGGCGCGATGCCGGTCTCGCCGACCGGGCCGCGCTCATCGCCGTCGGCGGCTATGGTCGCGGCGAGCTCTACCCGCACTCCGATGTCGATGTGCTGCTGCTGCTACCCGAAGACGCGTCAGCAGACACGCGCAGCGCTCTGGAGGCGTTGATCGGACTGTTCTGGGACATCGGTATCGAGGTGGGCCATAGCATCCGCACGCTCGACGAATGCTTCACCGAGGCGGCCGCGGACATCACCGTCCAGACCACCCTCATCGAAGCCAGGCGGCTGGCCGGGAGCAGTCATTTGTTCCTCGCCCTGCAAACCGGCACCCGGGCCCGGCTCAATCCGCGCGACTTCTACACCGCCAAGAAGCTGGAACTCGAGCAGCGCCACACTAAGTACCAGGATACGCCGTACAGCCTGGAGCCCAACTGCAAGGAAAGTCCGGGGGGCCTGCGGGACCTGCAGGTCATCCTCTGGATCGCCCGCGCTGCCGACCTCGGCACCAGCTGGCGGGAACTCGCGGCGCGCGGCGTGATCACGCGCAACGAAGCCGCCATGCTGGGCAAGCGCGAATCGCTGCTGCAAACCATCCGCGTACATCTGCATCTGATCGCCGGCCGCCGCGAGGATAGACTGCTGTTCGATCACCAAACCCAGCTCGCCCAGGCGTTCGGCTACGCAGCGACCGTATCCAAGCGCGCCAGCGAACAGCTGATGCAGCGGTACTACGTGAACTGTCGATGGATCATCCAGTTGAACACGATCCTGCTGCAGAACATATCCAGCCAGTTGTTTCCGGGCGCAGCCTTCGAGGCGCATCCGATCAACGAGCGCTTCCACGCCGAACGCGACATGCTCGCGGCCAGCGACCCGGCCGTGTTCGAGACCCATCCCGGCGCGCTGCTCGAATGCTTCCAGTTGCTCCAGGAACACGCGACCCTCAAGGGCATGACCGCGCCGACGCTGCGCGCGCTGTGGCGCTCGCGCAACCGCATGGACGCGGAATTCCGGCGCGACCCCGCGAACCGCGAACGGTTTCTGCACATCCTGCAAAGCCCGCGCGGGCTGGTACACGAACTCAGGCGCATGAATCAGTGGGGCATTCTCGGGCGCTACCTGCCGCCGTTCAAGAGAATCATCGGCCAGATGCAACACGACCTGTTCCACGTCTATACCGTGGACCAGCATATCCTGACTGTTGTGCGCAATGTCAGGCGCTTCACCATGCTGGAGTTCGCGCACGAGTACCCGATGTGCTCGCGCCTGATCGCGAGTTTCGAGCGCCATTGGCTGATCTATGTGGCTGCCCTGTTCCATGACATTGCCAAAGGCCGCGGTGGCGACCATTCGCTGCTCGGCCGTGCCGACGCCAAGGCGTTTTGCAAGGCCCATGGCATCAGCCGCGAAGATACCGACCTGGTGATCTTTCTGGTCGAGCATCACCTGACGATGTCTTCGGTGGCGCAAAAGCAGGACCTGTCTGACCCGGATACGATCCGCCGCTTCGCAGACATCGTGCGCGATGAGCGACGCCTGATTGCCTTGTACCTCCTGACCGTGGCCGACATCCGCGGCACCAGCCCAAAGGTCTGGAATGCCTGGAAAGGCAAGCTGCTGGAGGACCTATTCCGCGCCACCCGCCGCCTGCTGGGCAGCCGGCAGTCGGGCGGCGAGTTCAACTTCGACTCCGACCTGCAGGAAAAGCAATCCGAGGCGCTGCGCGTACTGTCCCTCTACGGTTTTTCGGCAACGGCGCATCAGCCGCTCTGGAGCCAGCTGGACATGGCGTACTTCCTGCGCCATGACGCCAAGGAAATCGCCTGGCAAACCCGCGCGCTGGTGGCTCGCATCAATGCGGCTGAGCCGGTGGTGCGCGCACGCTTCTCGCCCATAGGCGAAGGGCTTGAGGTCATGGTGTACGTGCGCGACCAGCCGGACCTGTTCGCACGCATTTGCGGCTTTTTCGACCGGCTCAACCTCAATATCCTCGATGCCAAGATCCATACGACCAGGAACGGGTACGCGCTCGACACCTTCCTCGTCATGGATACGGGCGGCAGCTACACCGGGGCGCACGGGCAGCCCGAACTGGTCGAGCGCGACCTCATGGTTTCACTGTCGGCCAAGGCGCCGCCAAGGCCGCCAATCACCGGCCGCGTATCCCGCCAGGCACGCCATTTCGCCATCGAGCCGGCGGTCAGCATCCGCCCGGACGAAAAAGGACAGCGCCACATCCTTTCGGTGACCGCCGGGGACCGGCCCGGCCTGCTGTACCGGATCGCATTGGCACTTTCGCGTCACGGCATCAGCCTGCAGACCGCGAAGATCACCACCCTGGGCGAGCGCGCCGAGGACGTATTCCTCATCTACGGCGAAGCGCTGTCGAACCCGAAATCGGTGCTTGCCATCGAAACCGACCTGGTCGAGACGCTCCGGCAATAGCTTCTTCGGCCGGCACACAATGCCGGGCCGGGCCAGGTGCCCTCAGGTCTTCCAGTAGCCCGGCTCGGGAAGCTCGTTGAACACCTTCTTGAGCTGCGCGGCCCAGCTGCCGCGAATGGAAGCGAAATAATCGTCGCGCCCGTCGATCAGCTTGTGCTTGGTGACCTTCAGGGAATCGCGCTCGTAGCACATCAGGTCGAGCGGCAACCCTACCGAAAGATTCGACTTGATGGTCGAATCCATCGAGATGAGCGCGCACTTCGCCACTTCATCAAGGCTCAGGCCGCCGCCGATCACCCTGTCGAGAATCGGCTTGCCGTACTTGGATTCGCCGATCTGGAAATACGGTGTCTCGCCGGTTGCCTCGATGAAGTTGCCGGCGGAATAGACGTTGAAAAGGCGCGGCTCCTCGCTACCGACCTGGCCGCCGAAGATCAGGTTGACATTGAACTCGATGCCGAATTCCTTGAGCGACTGCGCGTCGCGCGCATACACCTTGCGCACCGCGTCACCCACCAGTTTCGCCGCCGAAAACATGTTGGGACAGGAGGCAAGGCTTTTTTCGCCCGGATTGCCCATCTGCGCCTTGAGACCGCTCGCCACCGCCTGGCTGACCGCCAGGTTGCCGGCGGTCAGAAGCACCATCACGCGTTCGCCGGGCACCTCGTAGATGTGCATCTTCCGAAAAGTGCTGATCTGGTCAACGCCCGCGTTGGTACGGGAATCCGAGAGAAACACCAGTCCGGCATCGAGCCGGATGGCGACACAGTAGGTCATTGGGCTTGGTTCCGTTTGGTGGCATCCGCCTGGCTGCTCTTCCTGACGTCGCAATTTTATCGCCGACAAGCAGGACAGGCCCGGGCAGGCTAATCGCGCGACGGCCGCACGTCCCGCGAGCGGCATCCGCCGCGGTGTGGCCGCGCCTGGCGCGCCTGCGGCTTCGCGAGGTGGCCCCGGCGTCGGCCTTCAGGACATGGGAACCAGGAAATCCTGCGAAATCCGGTTGCCCAGGCCCGCGATGCCGTCGAGGAACTTGGTGAGGTAATCATGCAGCCCGACCTCCAGAATATCGTCGATGCGCCCGTAGCGCAGTTCCGAATAGCCCATGCCGGCGATGCGCTGGGTTTCGCGGGAACGCGCGTTGGCCACGAACCCGAGAATCTGGTGCACCTCCTTCATGCAGGCATGCAGCGACCGCGGCATGTCCTCGCGGAGGATCAGCAGTTCCGCCACGCGATTGGGGGTAATCACGTCGCGATACACCTTGCGGTAGATCTCGAAGGCGGAGACCGAGCGCAACAGCGCGCCCCACTCGTAATACTCGTTGCTGGTCGTGTCTTCAGGCGCCAGTTCGTCGTACTTGACGTCCAGGATGCGCGCGGTGTTGTCGGCTCGCTCCAGGAAGGTGCCCAGGCGGATGAAATGGAACGCCTCGTCCTGAAGCATGGTGCCGACCGTCACGCCGCGCGAAAGATGCGAGCGGAACTTGACCCACTCGAAATACTTGGTCAGGTCGCTGCCCTGCATCGCCCCTTGTGCGAGTTGCGTCGCCGACGCTCGTGCCTCAAGCCAGGTCGTATTGATGGTTTCCCACACCTCGGAGGTGACGGTTCCGCGCACGGCATGACAGTTCTCGCGCGCGGCCTTGAGGCTGGCCAGCAGCGACGACGGGTTGTCCAGGTCGACGACCATGAAACGCAGCACGTTGCCGGCCTCGATCTTCTCGCCGTGCTTTGCCTTGTAGGCGACCTCCAGTCCGGTGATCCCGAGCGCCGCCCCCCAATAGCCGCCGGAGGACGCGTGCATCTGCAGCGACATTCGGTAAGTCACGTCTAGCAGCCGGGCCAGGTTCTCGGCGCGCTCGGTGTAGCGCGCCATCCAGTAGAGGTGGTCCGCAGTCCTGGAGAGCATGTCAGTTCTCCAGAATCCAGGTGTCCTTGGTGCCGCCTCCCTGCGAGGAATTGACCACCAGCGAGCCCTCCTTCAGGGCTACGCGGGTCAAACCGCCGGGCACCATGCGTACTTCCTTGCCAGACAGGACGAACGGCCGCAGATCGATGTGGCGCGGCGCGATGCCGGATTCGACAAAGGTCGGGCAGGCGGACAGGGCCAGCGTCGGCTGTGCAATGTACTTGTCCGGCGCCGCCTTGACCCGCGACCGGAAGTCTTCGATTTCAGCCTTGGTGGAGGCGGGGCCCACCAGCATGCCGTAACCGCCGGCGCCGTGCGTTTCCTTGACCACCAGGTCGGCCATGTTGGCCAGCACGTAGGACAACTCATCGGCCTTGCGGCACTGGTAGGTCGGCACGTTCTTGATGATCGGCTCTTCGGACATGTAGAAGCGGATCATGTCCGGCACATAAGGATAGATCGACTTGTCGTCCGCCACGCCTGTGCCGATGGCGTTGGCTAGGGAAACCCTGCCGGCCCGGTATACCGAGAGCAACCCGGCCACCCCCAGCGCGGACTCGGGCCGGAAAGCAAGCGGATCAAGAAAGTCATCGTCGATACGCCTGTAAATCACGTCAACCCGCTTGGGGCCCTGGGTGGTGCGCATGAACACCGTTTCGTCATCGACGAACATGTCCTGGCCCTCGACCAATTCAACTCCCATTTGCTGGGCGAGAAAGGCATGTTCGAAATATGCGCTGTTGTACGCGCCGGGCGTGAGGACCACGACGGTCGGGTCATCGCTCCCCGCGGGCGCCGCCTGGCGCAGGGTGTCGAGCAGCAGATCGGGGTAATGCTCGACCGGCGCGACGCCGTATCGCGAGAAAAGCTCCGGGAACAGCCGCATCATCATGCGCCTGTCCTCGAGCATGTAGGACACCCCCGATGGCACACGCAGATTATCCTCCAGCACGTAATACTCGGCCGCGTCGGAAGCGGTGTTCGGCAGCGCGGCTCGAACGATATCGACGCCCGAAATCAGTGCATAAAGATTGTTGCGCACCACGATGTCCTGCATTTCCGGCCGGTACTGGGCGTTGCGGAACACCTGTTCCGCCGGAATCAAGCCGGCCTTGACGATGCGCTGTGCGGAATAGATGTCATGGATGAAGGCGTTGAGTGCGCATACGCGCTGACGCAAGCCGGTTTCGAGCATGCGCCATTCGGCAGCCGGAATGATGCGCGGCAGGATGTCGAAAGGGATCAGGCGTTCGGTACCCGATTCCTCGCCGTACACCGCGAAGGTGATGCCGTAGCGGTGAAACGCCGAATCGGCCTCGGCGCGCTTCTGGGCGATTTGCTCGGGCGCCATGCCGGCAAGCCAATCCTTGTAGGCGGCGTAGTGCCCGCGCACCGCGCCACCGGGAGCGTGAAGCTCGTCAAAGACATTGTTCATCGCTTTTCGCCTATTGTTCAAGGGAGCAAAAAGCAAAGCTCATGCCCGATCTCAGGGCTCAGCCGTATGTCTCGGCGCATGCGGCAAATGCGGATGCGACCCGGATGCCGGTCCGCGTTTCCCGGCCTTATCGAATGCCCAACACATCATGCATGTCGAACAAACCCGCCCCGCTTTCGCGCAGAAACCGGCAGGCACGCAAGGCCCCCTGGGCATAAGTCGAGCGGCTCGATGCTTTATGGGTGATCTCGATGCGCTCACCCTGACCGAGGAACATGACGGTGTGATCCCCCACCAGGTCGCCGCCGCGCACCACGGCGTAGCCGATGGCGTCGTCGCGACGCACGCCGGTTTCTCCCTTGCGGCCGAATACGGCCACGCCATCGTGATCGCGCCCGAGCGCGCGGGCGGCGATTTCACCCATGCGCAGCGCCGTACCGGAAGGCGCATCGACCTTGTTGCGATGATGCGCCTCGACAATCTCGACGTCATATCCCGGCCCGATGGCGCGCGCGGCGACTTCGATGAGCTTGAACGCTAGGTTGACACCCACGCTCATGTTCGGCGCGAACACCACACCGATGTCGCGGGCCGCAGACGCGATGGTTTCCTTGCCGGCGGGGTCGAATCCGGTGGTGCCAATCACCGCATTGACGGCCAACCGGCGGCATAG
>CANGUJ010000067.1 GCA_947456845.1 Burkholderiales bacterium
CCACCGGAACGACATGATCCCGGAAGTCCGGCGGTGCTAAAATGGGAACAATGGGAGAGATGGATGAGCGGTTTAAGTCGCACGCCTGGAAAGCGTGTATAGGTTAATAGCCTATCCGGGGTTCGAATCCCCGTCTCTCCGCCAAACACCTAGTATTCAAGCGCCTTTCGGGGCGCTTTTTTCTTGGGCGATTCCGCATTGCTTCGGTGCCGCCAGCAGCGCCCTTGCCTGTTCTCGCTCTTTGTCATGTTTGAAGTCGGCACAGTTCGCGCAGCCCGCTGACGCGCAACCTCTGCCGCGCACCCTCGTGGCGGGCGCCGGTAGGATGAATTGGACTGAATCCACTTTAAGTGTTATGCATGCCCGGAATGATTTGTGAACGGGCTGTCGCCCCTGCTGGTGGCCCGGCAGTACTACGCCAACTCAACAGCGTAGCCAGCGGGCATCCCGTTCGAGTTGTACGAGGTCGCGTACGCGTTCGATTCCCAAGGTTTGTGCTCGGCGCAGCGCGATCTGTGCCAGTTGCGCGGTAGCGAACGCGTCGCCGAGGGCGGAATGCCGGACGGGTGCGTCGATGCCGAAGCGCGCAAGCCATTCATCGAGTGAGAGACCTGCCTTGCATCCGAAAAGGACTGGCAGGATCGTCGCGAGATCGATCCATTGAAGTCGAATACGCTTGCCAAGGTGTTCGAGGATGGCGCGCCTTATGAAGCTTTCATCGAATGGCGCGTGAAACGCGATCAGCGGCGCCTTTCCGATGAAGTCCAGCAGGCACAGCAGGGCTCTCGCCGGATCATCGCCGGTTCGCTGCGCTGTTTCCCCGACGCCATGGATCAGGATATTGTCCCGCTGGCTTGGGCGCGCCTGCCGCAGTATGGCGCTGAAGGTTTCTGATGAAGGAATCCGCAGCCCGGCCAGCACGACGGCGCCCACCGCTAGGAGTCGGTCCGTTCCGGTGTCCAGGCCGGTAGTTTCAGTGTCGATCACCACGGACCGCGTCGTTTCGAAGCTGGCGTCCGGTGCTGCAGGGGATAGGGCATGCCATGCTGCGATTCGTGCCCGCGAATCCGCGTCCAGGCGCTTTCCGCAGCCTATCCATGATGGCAGAAGGATCACAGTGCGTAGTCGACCTTGATTCGGCTTTGCAGCTTGCGTGCCTGGCGGAGCGCTTCCTTCAGGATGCGCCGGTCCAGTTCGTTGAGGGTGGAAATCCTCAGTTCGTTTGGCGGACCTTGATCCTCGAGGGCTAGGAACTGACGCGCGATGCGCAGGCCCTGGATGAATTCGAAGGCTTCGATCATGGCTTCGGCCTCGAGCGTGTTGCCATGTCGCACCGCGTCGAGCCTCAGGCGTTGGGCTGTGTGTGTGGCGGTGGTGCCCGCGGCCAGGGACAATATTCGGGCCGCGTCGATAAATGGGCGGGCGCATTGACTCTTCAGGTCGATGAGCGCGCCGACTGCGATTTCGCCGAAGATGTTGAGGGGGGGGCGCGTCCCTAGGGCGTTGGCGGCCATCATGCGCAGAAACGCCTGGCGCTTCGTCGCTTCGTCAGCCAACCAGGCGCGCAGTTCCGTTGCCAGGGCAATGTTTCCATGCACGGCGCGCAGATCGAAAAAAATCGCGGCGTTAAGCAAGGCTTCAGGCGTGGGGTTGCGTAGCCAGTCATCAAACCGCTCCTTCCATTCAGCCAGCGTCAGGCACCACTTCGGATTGCGCGCCATGATGTTCCCCTTGCACAGCGGGAAACCGAGCTTTTCCAGACTCGAGTTAACTTTTTGCGCGAAGCCGAGCCAGCGTTGGCGACAGGCTTCGACGGACTGACCCGGAGTCGGCTCGAAGATCATGCCGTTATCCTGATCCGAGCTGATCGTCTGTTCCATCCGACCCTCGCTGCCCAGAGCAATCCAGCACATGTCCGGCAGCGGGGTGCTGGTATCGCGAGCAACGAAATCAATCGTCCGCTCAACGAGGCGGTCGTTGAGCGTGACGATCAGTTGAGTCAACTGGCTCACCGCCATACCCTGTGAGCGTAGGTTGCGCGCGAGGGTACGGACTCCAGCAGCTGCCTCGCACAGCGCGTCGAGATCCGCTGCGCGTCGGATGGCGCGGCCCGCTTCGCGCAAACCGGTGCCCTGCACGGCGAACAGGTCGCGTTCCGAGACGACACCTACCACCTTCCGGCCGCAGGTTACCGGTAGATGGCGTATTGCGTGCTTCGCCATCGCCAGCACGGCGTCAAAGGCACTGGCGCGCTCGTCAATGGTGATGGGGTCGGGTGTCATGACAGCGGCCAGTGGGATGTCTAGCGGCAGCTCTTGTAGAACGATCCGGTTGAGAACGTCGCGCTCGGTCAGGATGCCTTTGGCTTGATCTTTATCATCGATGGCGATCATCGATCCGATGCGTCGGTTGTGCATGATGGCCAGGGCTTCCCGCAACGGCGTATCGACGCGGCAGGTCACCGGCGGGCCACGTAGCATCGACGCCAGGATTGCGGTCATGCTGTTGCGGGCATACGCTTCTTCTAATGCCGACGCCCGCGCAATCCGAATGGATTCCTGTAGGAGGTGGGCGATGCGCCGGGTGCAGAACGCGGCAAAGTGGGGACTTTGGGCGAGCAGGACGTCAAAGGTCGGCTTCTCGAATTCGAGGCAGAACGTATCGCCTTTGGCCACATAGTCGTTGACCACCGACCGGCCCTCGATCAGCGCGCCGAGAGGAAAACTTTCTCCAGCGGTGAGTGGCGCGGTGCCTCCTGCGTCGGTGTCGCCAGCCCCTGGCGGGGCGCTGTGTACCTCACCGCGCTGAATGACGAAATAACGGGCCGGTATTCCATCCATCGCGCCGAGAATGCGGGTGCCGTCTGGAAAATAACTGAGTACGGCCTGGCCGGCAAACCATTCAAGGACGGATTCCTCGACCTGCGAAAAAGGCTGGTGCCGGCCCAAGAAGTCAATAATGTAACGATTGACCAAGCTCACCGGGGCGGGTACTTTCGACATGGCCAAATCCTAACGCAACCACAGCGACCAAGATTGACCCCAGTCAAGCGGACGAGACGAGGGGGCCCTAAGGCTCGATGAAATGCTCTGGTCTTGAGTAAGGGTGGCAAAACATTGTCAACAAAGCCCTTTCGGCCGCGCGCCAGGATCGCCGGGATTGTTACAATCGAGTGCTGAAACTAAGTTGGGGTGGTAGCCATTATGGTTTCGCGCTGCGCTCAGCAAGCGGATGTCCGTCGTCTGACTACGCTTAGCCGTTGTTAACTTTCCGGATGCTTTTCAAGCCGCTGTGGCGAATATTCTAGTCGTCGAAGACGACCCGACCATCCGCGAACTGGTACGCCTGCACCTGGCGTCAGCCAATCACGAGGTCATGACGGCGGTGGACGGCCTGCAGGGCCTGCAGTTGGCCTTTAGCAAGCGACCGGACATCATCATTTCCGACGTGCAGATGCCGAACATGGACGGTTTCGGCATGCTGGCCGCGGTGCGCGCCAACGAACAGACCGCATCCATTCCGGTGATCTTCCTCACCGCGCTGGATGATCGAGACAGCTTCCGCAAGAGCATGAATCTCGGTGCGGACGACTTCCTGAACAAGCCGGTCAAGCGCAGCGAACTGTTGAACGCGATCTCCGGGCGCCTGAAGAGGCTCGAAGGCAACCGCGTCTCCGGCGCGCATCCGACGTTGTCAGGCACGGACGTGCGCGCCGTGGCCAATCTGCGTGCGGCCGATCGGGCTGCATCGGGCGCCGCCGCCAGTCCTCTGGCCGAGGTCGGCCGCACGGTGCAGCGCGCGCGGCCGCGCCGCGCGCTTGACCTTGCAGCGCATTTCAGCTCCATGGAGGAGCGCTCTCCGCCTGACGTGCGGGCCGCCACTTCGCGCGAAACCGTGCACGGCACGGTGCTGTTCGCCGATATCCGCAACTTCACCACCATGGCCGAGGCGCTCGAACCGGAGCAGGTGGTCGAATTCCTGAACGCCTTCTTTGGGCAGGCTTGTGAGCCCATCCTCGACCAGGCGGGCTGGATCGTCAAGTTCCTGGGCGACGGCTTGGTGGCCATGTTCGACGGCCGCTCGGGCAGCGACGACCATGCCGAGCGCGCTCTCAAGGCGGCCGTGCTCATGGTGCTGGCGGCGCATCGCTTCAAGCCCTGGATCCGCGACCGCTACCCCGGTCGCCGAATGCCGGATTTCGCCATCGGAGTGGGTGTTCACACTGGCGACATCTCGGTGTGCCGCATGGGCTCCGGCGAGGCCACCGAGACCACAGTGATCGGCGACACCGTCAATCTGGCGTCGCGCCTCGAGGGCAAGACCAAGGAACTGGGCTGGAGCATCGTCGCCAGTCGCATCGCAGCCAGGGCCGGCGGCCGGCGCTTCATCCCGGGACGCAGCGGGCAGCTGATGGTCAAGGGGCGCACCGGCGCGGTCGATATCGTCGAGATCACCGGCCTGACCGCCCGCCCCGGCGCCGACACCCAGTTTTACCAGATGATCATCGACGCGATCAGCGCCAATTCGGCGATTATCGCCAGCGGCCGCCCCGCCCAAGCGGCGGCGGCGCCCGCTCCCCCGGCGCCGCGCCCGAAGCCGGCGGCCGATGCACCGGTGGCGATCGATGGTTACCGCATGATCCGCAAACTCGGCGAAGGCGGGATGTCCAAGGTGTTCCTGGCCGAGGAATTGGAGACCCGCGCACAGCATGTGCTCAAGTTGCTGCCGATTCCGGCGGATGACGACGAGGACGGCAACGAAATGATGCAGCGCTTCATCCAGGAGTTCGCGCTGGTATCGCAAATCGATCATCCGAACGTGGCGCGCATCTACCACCAGGGGTTCACCGAAGCCTACGCCTACATCGCCATGGAGTACTTTCCAGGCGGCGATTTGCGCGAATTGATTGCCAGGCGGCTCAGTCCGGAAGTGGCGGTGGCCATCCTCTTGCAGGTGGCCGGTGCGCTGACGGCGGTGCATGCGCAGGGGATCGTGCATCGCGACATGAAGCCGGACAACGTGATGATCCGCGCTGACGGCAGCCTCGCGCTGGCCGACTTCGGAATCGCCAAGCAAACCAATTCCGACATCGCCCGCACCAAGCATGGCGAAGTTTTCGGCACGCCCTACTATCTCGCGCCGGAGCAGGCGCTCGGCATGGCGGTCGACCAGCGTACCGACATCTACAGCCTAGGCGTGGTGTTTTTCGAGATGCTCACGGGGCAGCGGCCTTTCCAGGCGGACAATGCCCAGGCGCTCATGTACCAGCATGTCAACGCGCCCATCCCGCGCCTGCCGGCCGGGCTCGCGCGCTACCAGCCGCAGGTCGACCGGATGATGGCAAAGAAGCAGGCCGACCGCTTCAGCAGCGCCAACGAACTTATCGACGACGTGCTCGCAGCCGGCCATGCCGCCGGCTGACGCGCGCTAGCCTGAGGTTCCTGCCGGCCGCGCAACTGGCGGACGAAGCCGCGCTGTCTCCGCCTCTTCGCGGGAGGCGGCGCTACAATCTTCAGGATGCAACTGCGCTATCCCCTGTCGTGGCTGGTACTTGCCTGCGCATTGGCGGTATCGGCCCTGTCGGCCTATTGGATAGACCGCGCCGAGAAAAGCGATGCCGCTACGCGCTTCGAGCAGATGGTCAACGGCCGCATCGGCGACCTCGAAAGCGGCGTGGACCATTTCGAGGTTTATCTGCGCGGTATCGGAGGCCTTTTCGCCACCGCGCCACGCGTGACGCCGCAGGAATGGGCGCGCTATGTCTCGTCTCTGGAGGTCAGGCTCAGGCGCGACAGCTTTGTCAGCGTGGGCTACGCCCCGGTCGTTTCCGCAGGCGAGACCGCGGCCTTCCTTGACGCAGTGCGGCGCCAACAGCCCGGGTTTGCCTTGCGCGCTGCCAGCGGCAACGATGGCCGGATGCTGCCGGTTCAGTTCATCGAAAAGCTGCGGCCGGAGGCGGCCCTGCTGGCCGCGGGCGATGATCTCCTCGCGACGCCGGCATTTGCAGCGGCGATCCTGGACGCCGAAAAGTCAGGCAAGCCGGTCGTCAGCGGCACGGCCGAGTTCGGGTCGCCGGCCGGCGGCGTCGCGATGGTCGCGATGATGGTATTGCCGCTTCACGCCAGTGGCCAGTTGACCGGGACCGCCTGGTTGATGTTCCGTATCGACGAAGTCGCGCGCGCGCTGGCGCGCGGCGACCCGGCAGGCATGCGCCTGCGCATCACCGACGAAAGCGCCGGTGGTGCGGAGATATTCCGGACCGGCGCGACCGGACCGGCTGCATATCGCAGCGTGCGTTCGCTGGACTTTGGCGGCCGGCGCTGGACCCTGCGCTTCGAATCCACGCCTGAACTCGCCTCGCAAATCGGTGGCGGACTCGCGCGTACCGTCGCCATCTTCGGCGCCCTGGCTTCGTTCCTTCTATTCGTCCTGGTACGGGTGCTGACCGGGACCCGGCGCCGGGCCGAGGAGATAGCCACCCGGACCACGCGCGCCTTGTCGGATCAGATGAAGCTCATCGAGGATCTGATCGAGCTCAATCCGAGTCCCATCTTCCGCAAGGACGCGCAGGGCCGCTTCATCCTGTTCAACCGCGCGTGGGAAAGGCTGACCGGTCGCGCGCGCGAGGACTGGATAGGCAAGACCTCGCATGAAGTGCTCAATCCGGAAATCGCCGAGCGCGACGCCGCGCAGGAACGCGAACTCCTGGCTCACCCCGACCACGTGGAGCGCCTCGAGACCACCATCAGCACCGCCGACGGCGCGCCATGCCATGTCATCATCAGCAAGTCGGCGGTCCGCCTGGCCGACGGCAGCGCCGCCGGCATCATCGGCACCATCACCGATGTGAGCGAGACGCGCCGCCTCGCCGAACAGAACGAACGGCAGCGCGAGCAACTCGCGCTGGTGAACCAATCGGCTCAAGCGGGCGTGTGGGATGTCGAGTGGCCCCAGGGCACCGCGTATTTCTCGCCACGCTACTTCGAGATGCTCGGCTACCACGAGACGCTTGAGGGTGGCCTGCCGGGAGCGCGCAGCGAGCTGGTCCATCCGGACGACCGTGCGCGCGTCGAGGCCGCCCGCGAGGCGCATTTCAACGGCCAGCAGCCGTATTTTGACTGCGAATACCGGTTGCGCCGCGCCGATGGTTCCTATCTCTGGGTCAACGGCCGGGGTCTGGCGAGCCTTGACGGCGCGGGCAAGCCGGTGCGCTACACCGGTTCTATCATCGACATCACCCAGCGCCGTCTCGCCCAGCTGGAGATCGAACACCAGCGCGAACAACTCGAACTGGTCATCGAGTCGGTCCAGGCCGGCGTATGGGACGAAGACCTGATCGAGGGACGCACCTATTTCTCGCGCCGCTACTGCGAGATCCTCGGCTACGCCCGCGAGGCAGACCTTTTCTCGCAAGGCATGGACGAGATGCGTTACCACCCCGAGGACAGGGGCGCGGTCATGGCGGCGCGCGAAGTGGCGGTGCGCGAAGGCGCGCCGCTGGACCTCGAGTTCCGCATGCGCCACTGCGACGGCCACCACGTTTGGGTGAACGCGCGCGCCAAGGCAAGCTACGATGCCTCCGGGTTCGCCGTGCGCTTTACAGGCGCGATCATCGACATCTCCAATCGCAAGGAGGCCGAATTCGCCTTGCGCGATGCGAACCTGCGAGCGATCGAGGCGGCAAGGGTGAAATCGACCTTCCTGGCCACCATGAGCCACGAAATCCGCACGCCTCTCAACGGCGTGATCGGGTCGGCGGGGCTGTTGCAGGACACGCGCCTGGATGCCGAGCAGCAGGATTATGTCGAGACCATCCGCCTTTCCGGGGTGCAGTTGCTGACCCTGATCGATGACATCCTCGATTACTCGAAGATCGAGTCGGGGCACATGGAACTCGAGGACCTGCCGTTCGACGTGGCCACGGTGATCGAGGACGCTTTCGATCTGGCGGCCGAGCGCGCGCGCGCCAAGCGCCTCGAGCTGCTCTATGACATCCGTGCCGACGTGCCGTCGCGCATTCACGGCGATATCACCCGCGTACGCCAGGTGCTGATCAATCTGGTCGGCAACGCAGTGAAGTTCACCGAACATGGCGAGGTCTGCATCACCTGCTCGCTGGCCGAAGGCGACCCGTCCCGCGACGACGGGTTCACCTTGCGCTTCGACGTGCGCGATACCGGCATAGGCGTTCCTGCGGACAAGATCGCGCGGCTGTTCACCCCGTTCAGCCAGGTGGACGCTTCGACGACGCGCAAGTACGGCGGCACCGGCTTGGGGCTGGCGATCAGCCAGCGCCTGGTCGGGTTGATGGGAGGCGAAATCGGCGTGACCAGCGAGCCCGGGAAAGGCTCGACGTTCAGCTTTACGCTGCGTACCCGGCGCGCCGACGAAGACGCAGCCCACAAGCGGCGCATGGGAGAGATCGGCAGCATCGCGGGCAAGCGTGTGCTCATCGTCGACGACTACGAGTCCAACCGCCGCATTCTCGCGGCGCAGTGTGCGAACTGGGGCTTGTGGACCGTGGAGACGGAGTCGGTCGCCGCCGCGCTGGAGGCACTGGCCGCCGCGCGCGAGGCCGACACGCCGTTCAATGCCGTCATCACCGACATGCTGATGCCGAACCAGGATGGCGTCGACCTTGCGCGCCAGGTCGATGAATATCGCCGCCGCTACAAGCTGCGGCTGCCGGTGCTGATCCTGTCCTCGGCGCCGCGGGCAGAGGCATTTGCCGGCCGCGAGGTGCCGGAGCGCTGGTTCGACGCCTATCTGCTCAAGCCGGCCCGGCAGGCGCAGCTGTTCAATGCCCTGCTCGACGCGCTCGCGCCGGAGCGCCCGTTCCACCTGACCGGGCCCGAATCGGTCGCGCGCCCGGGCGCGATGCGCTCGCATCCCGGCCGGCTGCGCATCCTCCTGGCGGAGGACAACGAGATCAACCAGAAGATCGCCCTGCGCATGCTCGAACGCATGGGGCGCACCGCAACGCTGGTCGACAACGGCCTGCGCGCTTACGAATTGGCGCTGACCGGCGAGTTCGACTGCGTCCTGATGGATGTGCAGATGCCGGAACTCGACGGTCTGGAAGCTACCCGTCGCATCGCCGTCGCCATGACCGCCGAGCGCATGCCCTACATCATCGCGATGACCGCCAATGCGATGGCGGGCGACCGCGAGATTTGCGCGGCCGCCGGCATGCATGACTACATCTCCAAGCCGGTGCAGATGCAGGCGTTCAGCGATGCCTTGATGCGGGCGCAGAATTTCCTGATGCGCCGTGCCGCCGAACAGCCGGTTGTGCCTGGCGGCGAATCGGCCGCGCACGCGGGTCGCGAGGCCGGCCCGCAAGGGAGCAGTGGCGCCGGTGATGCCGGCGGACCGGGCATCGACCAAGCGCAGATCGACGAGCTGCTTGGCTTGGACGACACCGGTGCGGTACTGGCCGACTTCATCCAGATGTACACCACCCAGGCGCCCCAGCGCATTGCCGAAATGCGCAGGCTGTTGTCCGAGGGCGACCTGAAGCGGCTAAGCCAGATCGCGCACAGCCTGAAGGGGGCGAGCGGAAACCTCGGCGCCGGCGCGGTAGCCGAGGTGGCGCAACGCATCGAGGCCGCCGGCCAGGGCGCCCAGGGCGAAGGCATCGACGCGATGCTCGACGAGATCGGCCTCCGCTACGCGGAGGCTGAGGCGCTTCTCAAGGCGCTGCCGGCCGCGCCGGCGGCCAGCGTGTAGGTTTCGCCGCGTCAGTTGACGGCGGGGCCGGCCGCGGCGCCGCGCGTGTGCGTCGATGCGCCGGCTACCGGAAGTCGCCAGCCTTGGCCAGGTTGAGGCGCCGGGGATCGATGTGCTTGATGAAGGCGGCGGTGATGTCGGCGGCGGTGAGGGCGGCCACGCGCTGCTCGAAGTCCGCCTCCCATGCATAGGTGCGGCCGAAGTACAGGTCGGTGGCAAGCCTGGAGGCCAGCGCGGCATCCGACGCCCGCCCGAGTTTGCGCGCCTGCAGGTAGCCTTCCTTGCCGCGCGTCACCTCCTCGGGCGTGAAGCCGGCCTGCCGGACACGCTCGATTTCCTCCATGAGCGCCGCCTCCACGCGCGCCCGGTTTTGCGGGGCGTGAATCGCCGCGACGCTCCATTGGCCGTAGCGGTCGAGCGCGGCTACCGAAAGTCCCGAGCCCACGCTGTAGCTCAAGCCTTCCTTCTCGCGGATGCGCGCGGCCAACCGGGCATCGATGGAGCCGCCGAACAGGTGGTTTGCCAGCACCAGCGCGGGGTAGTCCGGATCGTCGTCGCGCACGTCGAGCAGGATGGCGCCGCGCAACGTGGCGTTGGCCTTGTCCGGGGTGACGATGTTCTCGTTGATGGGCGGCGCGCTCCGCGCGCGCAGCGGAATGCGTTGGTAGGGCGTGGGGCTCTTCCAGTCGCCGAACAGCCGTTCCAGGAGCGGCACCAGTTGCCCCGGATCGACATCGCCGACGATGGCCATCTGGGCCTGCGAGAGGCCGAGGAAATCCGAGTAGCAGCGCCGCGCGTCGGCGAGTTCGACGCGTCGCGCCTCTTCGAGCTGCTCGTCGATGGTCGCGGCGTAGCTCCAGTGGCCGCGCTGGTAGGGGTTGAGGTGCCGGGACAGGCGCAAGCTGGCGCGTGAGCCCGGATCGCTGCGCCCGTTCTCGATGGCCGCCAGCGTCGCCTGGCGCAGCTGCTCGAACTCGGCCGCGTCGAAGCGCGGGCGGCGCAGCAGTTCGGCCATCAGGGCAAGGCCCGCGGGCAGCCCGGCCGCGGGCACTTCGACGCTGCCGCCCCCGCCGCCGACCGACAGGTTGGCGCGCAGCCGGGTGATCTCGTTGCGGATTTCCTCGCGGTTTTTCGATTGCGTGCCGCGCATGAGCATGGCGCCGGCGAAGGAACAGGCCTGGGCGCGTCCGAACTTGTTTTCCTCGGTTCCGTACTGGAACGACAGGGTCGCCGTCACCATGCCGCCGCGCGATTTCTTCGGCAGGAAGGCCACCTTCATGCCGTTTGACAGCGTTGCCCGCCGGGTGCGCGATTCGATGTTGGCCGGCGTACTGTCGAACGCCTCGCCGCCGCCGATGCCCGGCGGGCCGACATAGTCCCTGAGCGCGACCTGCAGGTCGGGCGGCGGCGGTATTTCCGCGCGCAGCGGCGCCTGCGCCTCCGGCAGGAACACGCCCACCGTGCGGTTCGATCGTATCAGGTGGGTTTGCGCCGCCCGATTGACCGCGGCGGCCGTCACATTGCTGACGTAGTCGCGGTAGCGGAAGAACATGCGCCAGTCGCCGAGGGCGATCCACTCCGAGAGATGGGTCGCGAACTGCTGGGTGCGCGTCATGGTCACGTCCATCTGCGTCAGCAGCCGGGTCTTGGCGAGGCTGACTTCGTCTTCGGTGATCGGGGCTGCCGCCAGGTTTTCGACACCGGCGATGAAGGCCTCGCGCAGGGCGGCGAGCGGCTCGACCGCGGGCGCCGCGCAGGTGTCGCGGCCGCAGCGCAGGCGCTTAAGCCGGCCGGCGCCGGCTTTCGGCGGCGTGGCCGAAAAGACCAGTGCACCGCGCTCGGCAAGCATGCGGTCGCCGCCGCTGACGCTGGTGGCGAGGCCGCGCTCGACCAGCGCCTTGTGCAGCCGGCCGGTGGGGGTGTCGCCCAGCACCATCGCGAGGATGTCGAACGCTGCGTAATCCGCATGGGTGCCGGGCGGCGCGTGGTAGTGCAGCGAGAGAAAAGGCGTCTCGCCGGCCCGGCGCAATACGACTTCCCGCTCGCCATCCTGAGCGGCCTCGGCCGTGTAGGTGGTCGGCAGCTTGCGCGCGGGCTTCGGGATCGCTCCGAAATGCCGTGCCACCAGATTCAGGACACTGGCCGGATCGAAATCGCCGGCGACCACCAGCACCGCGTTGTCGGGCTGGTAGTAGGTGGCGTAGAAGGCCTGCAGGCGCTCGATCGGCACGTTCTCGATGTCGCTGCGGTTGCCGATCACGGCGCGCCCGTAGTTGTGCCACTGGTAGGCGGCGCGCGCGACTTTTTGCGACAGCACGCGGCCGGCGTTGTTTTCGCCGGATTCGAACTCGTTGCGCACCACCGTCATTTCGGCGTCGAGGTCGGCACGCGAGATGAAAGAGTTCACCATGCGGTCGGCTTCCAGCTCGATCGCCCAGGCGATGTTGGCCGGCGTCGAATCGAAGGTCAGGAAGTAGTTGGTGCGGTCGAAGTAGGTGGTGCCGTTCCAGCGCGCGCCGCGCGAGGTGAATTCGCGCTTGATGTCGGGGCGCTTTGGCGTGCCCTTGAAGAGCAGGTGCTCGAGCAGATGCGCCATGCCGGCCTCGCCGTAGCCCTCGTGGCGCGAGCCCACCAGGTAGGTGATGTTGGTGGTGACCAGCGCCTGAGAGCGGTCTTCGAGCAGCAGGACCTTAAGACCGTTGGCCAGGCGGTATTCGCCGATGCCGCCCATCGCGGGGCCGGCCACCACGCCAGCGGGCAGCGGCACCTGCGCCATCGCGTTGCCGCAAAGGAGCAGCCACGCGAAAACGGAAAGAGCGGAACGGGCGTATGCGATGTTTTTCATGCGGCTTTCGTCTCGGATGCGATGCTAAAATTCACTGATAGGTTAACAGCACGGGTGCCGCCTCTGCGGTCATCGAGTAAACGCATCAAGGCGCAAGCATGAGCAAGGCGTTCACCCGCGAGCAGGACGGCGACGACGAGGACGAAGACACGCCGGACGCGCCGAAGTTGCCGTCCGGCACCATGAATTACATCACGCCTGCCGGTTACGCGGCCCTGA
>CANGUJ010000068.1 GCA_947456845.1 Burkholderiales bacterium
ATATCGGCCAGGCGCTGGGCGCCAGATTGAGCATCATCCTGATCGGCGAGCGCCCCGGGCTTTCCTCGCCCGACAGCCTGGGGGCCTACCTCACCTGGGCGCCGCGGCGCGGCCGCAGCAACGCCGAGCGCAATTGCGTGTCGAACATCCGCGAGCCTGACGGGCTTTCGTATGCGCTTGCCGCGACCAAACTGCATTACCTGATGAGCGAAGCACGGCGCCTGCGCCTCTCGGGCGTCGACCTCAAGGAAGACGCGCCGCTGCCGGCGCCAGCGCCGCCGGGGCCGCTGCCCACGCCGTAAAGCCCGGGCGAGCCCGTCCCGGCGCGGCCGACCGCGTGGGATCCGCTGCATGTCTGCGGCGGGGCAAGGTCGGCCCGGCCTGCCTCACACCGTACTGGTGCCCCGAAAAGAACGTCCGCGCACCGGCGACCACGACAAGAAAAACGCGCCCTGAGGCGCGCTTTTCGTCAATGGCCGGCTCAGGGCCGCGGCCGGCCTTCAAACCTTCATCAGTTCCGCCGCGCGCTTGACCGACTTGATGATGTTCACATAGCCGGTGCAACGGCACAGGTTGCCTTCCAGACCCTTGACGATCTCTTCGTCGCTGGGATTCGGGTTGGCTTTCAGGATGCCCACCGAGGCCATGATCATGCCCGGGGTGCAGAAGCCGCACTGCAGGCCATGGCACTCGGTGAAGGCCTGCTGCACGGCGTGCAGCTTGTCGCCGTCGGCGAGGCCTTCGATGGTGACGATGTTGGCGCCGTCGGCCTGCGCGGCCAGCATGGCGCATGACTTGACCATGTCGCCATCGAGCTGGATGGTGCAGCAGCCGCACTGGCTGGTATCGCAACCGACGTGGGTGCCGGTGAGCTTGAGTTCGTCGCGGATCAGGTCGACCAGAAGGGTGCGGCCTTCGACGTCGGAGGAAACCTGCTTGCCGTTGATGGTGAATGCGATCTTGGTCATGTGCAATCCGTGATGGTCGGCGTGATGGTCAGCCGGTGATTTTCTGGACGGCGCGCTTGGTCATGACAGCGGCCAGGTGTGCGCGATAGTCGGAGCCCGCATGGAGGTCGGCGATGCAGTTGCTGTCGTCAACCTTGAGGCCGGCGAGCGCGGCGGCGGCGAAACTCTTGGCGAGCGCGGCTTCGGCGTCGCTCCAGCGGAACACGCCCGAGGCGCCTGCGCCGGTGATGGCCACCCGGACACCCTTGGCGGTATCGGCCACGAATGCTCCCGCCATCGCGTAGCCGGAGGCCGGATGGTGAAACTTGGAATAGGCCGCGCGCTTCGGAATCGGAAAACGGATGGCCTTGATGATTTCGCCTTCGGCCAACGCGGTTGCGAACATGCCCTGGAAAAAGTCGTCCGCGGCGATTTCACGGCTGGTAGTGATGATGGTGGCGCCGAGCGCCAGCACTGCCGAGGGATAGTCCGCCGCCGGATCGTTGTTGGCCACCGAGCCACCCAGGGTGCCGCGGTTGCGCACCTGCTGGTCGCCGATTTCCAGTGCCAGCGCGGCCAGTGCCGGGATCGCCTTTCTCACCTCGGCCGAATTGCCGACCTCGACATGTCGGGTCATCGCGCCGATGGTGACGGCGTCGGCCGTGACGGTAATGCCGGCCAGGTCCTTGATACGGGCCACGTCGACCACATGGGTCGGCTGCGCCAGGCGTGCCTTGAGCGTTGGGATGAAGGTCTGGCCGCCGGCCAGGATCTTGGCCTCGGGATTCTTGGACAGCAGGTCGCCGGCTTCAGCCAGGCTGCCGGCGCGCAGGTATTCGAATGCGTACATCGTTTCTCCTCAGGTCTCGGCTCAGTTCACGTAATTCAGGCCGCCTTGCGCGCGGTCTGGTTCAGGGTGCGCCACATCACGACCGGGGTGACCGGCATCTGCAGATCCTTCACGCCCAGCGGCCGCACCGCGCTCATCAGGGCATTCATCAATGCGGGCAGGGAACCGGAGCAGCCGGATTCGCCCACGCCCTTGGCCCCCATGAGGTTGGTGGCGGTAGGCACCGGATGGCTTTCGCGGGTGAACGTGCCCTTGAGCCAGTCGGCGCGCGGCATCGCGTAGTCCATGAAGCTGGCCGTGAGGAACTGTCCGGACTCGCGATCATAGACCGCATGTTCGCCGAACACCTGGCCCCAGCCCTGCGCCACCCCGCCATGCACCTGCCCTTCCACCAACATGGGCTGCAACACGTTGCCCAGGTCGTCGATGGAGGTATAGCGGATGATGTCGGTGACGCCGGTGTCGGGATCGATTTCGACCTCGGCCACATGGCAGCCGTTCGGGAAGGTGGCAGGTGACGAGGCCTCGGCCTCGCAATCCAGCGGATGCCTGCCGTCGGCGCCACGTGCCATCTTGCGCGCCAAGTCGATCAGGCCGACCGACTTGCCGCCGGCCGAGAAGCGCCCGTCGGCATAATCGGCCTCCCCGCCCAGCAGCGCGCTGGCGAGCGGCCTGGCCTTCTCGATGAGCGCTCGGGCCAACGCCTTGAAAGCGCTGCCCTGGCCCGCGGCCGTGCGCGAACCGCCGGTGCCGTTGCCGATCAGGTCCGCAGCGGCCAGATCGCTGGCGCGGTATTCGATCACGCCCTGCTCGACCCCCAATTCGTCGGCGAACACGCCTACAAAGGTCGTCTCGTGGCCCTGGCCGGACCCCCCGGCCATGCAGAAAATTGTGATGCGCCCGTCATCGCCCACGCGCGCGGCGGTCTGGTCCTTGTTGAAGGTACCGGCGCCGGCGGCCTCAAGGTACGAGGCCAGGCCGATGCCGCGCAGCCTGCCGCGCGCCTCGCTTTCCTTGCGGCGCGCGGGGAAGCCCGCCCAGTCGGACGCCTTGAGTGCATGCTCCATCACCGCGGGGAAGTCGCCACTGTCGTAGGTCGGGCCGGTGGCGGTCTTGAACGGCATCTGCGCCGGTGTGATGAAGTTGCGGCGGCGCAGTTCAAGCGGGTCGAAACCGTGCTCGAAGGCCGCCTGGTCGACCAGGCGCTCGATGGCGTAGGCGATGTCGGGCCGGCCGGCGCCACGATAGGCGGAAATCGGCGTGGTGTTGGTGTAGGCGAGGGTCGAGCGCACGTACACCGCAGGAACGGCATACACCCCATGGGAGGTGATGGAGACATTCTGCGTACCGATGAAGGCGCCGAATGGACCGGCATAGGCCCCGAGGTTGATTTCGTCGGTCCAGCGGAAGGCAAGGAACCTGCCGGTCTCGTCCAGGGCGACCTCGCCGCACAAGGCCAGCGCTCGGCCGTGATAGTCGGACAGGAAGGTGTCGCTGCGCGAGCCGACCCACTTGACCGGCTTGCCCAGCGTCCTGGCGGCCAGCATGGCCATGAAGTATTCGGGATACGGCGTGCCGCGGATGCCAAAGCTTCCGCCCACGTCCTCGACGATCAGGTCGACATCCTTGGCCGGCAGGCCCGTGATCTGCTCGATGTGAGTGCGCGCGCCGATCAGCCCCTGCGAGGGCGCATGCAGGGTATAGCGGCCGGTGGCTGCGTCGAAGGCGGCCAGGCAGGCGCGTGGCTCCATGGGATTGCACACCAGGCGCTGGCTGTCGACCTTGAGCCGGGTGGTGCGATGCGCGCGGGCGAAGGCGGCCTCGACCGCTGCCGCGTCGCCGTGCTCGTGCACATAGGCGACATTGCCCTCGATGTCCTGGTGCACACGCGGTGCGCCCGGGGCCACCGCGTCGGCGAACTCGACCACCGCCGGTTGCTCCTCGTACTCCACCTCGATAAGCTCGGTGGCATCCTGGGCGGCGGTGGCGGATTCCGCCACCACGAAGGCGACCGCCTGGCCCACATAGGCCACCTGGTCTTTGGCCAGTACAGGGTAATGCGGCTTTTTCATCGGCTGGCCGTTGCGGTCCTTCAGGGCCACACCACCGACGATGGATTTGAAGCCGGCTTGCTCGGCGTCGGCATGGGTGAGCACTGCCCGGACACCCGGCGCATTCAGCGCGGCGGCGGTGTCGATGCGGACGATACGGGCGGCGGCGTGCGGCGAGCGCAGCACGGCCGCGAATAACTGGCCCGCCATGTTCCAGTCCGAGGCGTACCGCCCGTGTCCCTGGATGAGGCGCAAGTCTTCTCTGCGAGTGGGTTGCATGGAATGTTTCAGGTGAAATGCGGAAAGGGCTGTAAGTATCGGCGAACAGCGGCAAATGGCGGCAGGAGATGGCAAACGAAGACGAAGGGCAACACTAATCAGCGACCGAAGGAGCTTGACTCTGCATTTTAGCCCGAAACGGCGCCCGGTCCACACACCGAAGCCGGAAGACAAGGCGCGGCGACGGCGCCCGCCCCGCTCAGCGCTCCCAGGGCGGGGCTGCGTCGAGCGTGATGCCGTACCGGCGCGCCGCCCGGCCCACCAGCGCCGCCTCCACCCCGCCTTCGGCGACCAGCGCGCCCAGAGCCGCAAGAACCACCTGGTGGGCGTCGACCTCGAAAAAGCGCCGCAACGCGACACGCGTGTCGCTGCGCCCGAACCCATCCGTGCCCAGGGTGACGTAGCGCGCGCCGACCTGTGCGCGGATGAGTTCCGGAACGGCGCGCACATAATCGGTTGCGGCCACCACCGGCGCGCCGGATCCGCCGAGGCATTGTTCCACCCAGGTGCGGTCGGCGCCCGCCGGTTCGCCGGCGACCAGCGCGCGCAGGCGCGCGCGCTCGGCGGCCATGCCTTCGCGCTGCAACTGCGCATAGCTGGTGACCGAGAACACCTCGGATTCGATGCCGAAATCCTCGCGCAGCAGCACGGCGGCCCGCCTTACCTCGGGCAGCATCGCGGCACTGCCCAACAGCCTGACGCGGGCCTCGCCGCGGGCCGCGTCGAGCCTGTACATGCCGCGCACGATGCCGTCGCGCATGGCCGGCTCGTAACGCGCCTGCGGCGTGTTTTCGTTGGTAACGGTCAGGTAGTAGAAGACATCCTCGCCGCGCTCGAGCATGGCGCGCATGCCCTCCTCGACGACCACCGCCACCTCGTAGGCATAGCAGGGGTCGTAGGCGCGGCAGTTGGGTACCGTGGCAGCCACCAGATGGCTGCTGCCGTCCTGGTGCTGCAGGCCTTCGCCGGCGAGCGTAGTGCGCCCGGAAGTCGCCCCCACGAGGAACCCGCGCGAGCGCTGGTCGGCCGCCGCCCAGATCAGGTCGGCCACGCGCTGGAAGCCGAACATCGAGTAATAAATGTAGAACGGCAGCATCGGCGTGCCGTGATTGGCATAGCTGGTCGCCGCCGCGATCCATGACGACATGGCGCCCGCCTCGGTGATGCCCTCCTCGAGGATCTGGCCGTCGCGCGCCTCCTTGTAATAAAGCAGTTCGTCGGCATCCTCGGGTTCATAGGCCTGGCCGTTGGGCGAGTAGATGCCGACACCGCGGAACATGGCCTGCATGCCGAAGGTGCGCGCCTCGTCCGCCACGATGGGCACCACGCGCTTGCCGATCACCTTGTCGCGCGTCAGGCTGGTGAGCATGCGTACGAAGGCCATGGTGGAGGACATGTCCGAGGCCGCCGGGTTTTGCAATCCGGCGGGCTCGCTGGCCGCCCCGGCGGCGCCGGCAGCGGCGTCCACCGCGAACCTGGCGAACACATTGGCCTGCGGTGCCGAGAGCGCCGGCGCCCTGCCGCGGCGCGCCGGCAACGGGCCGCCCAAGCTGACGCGGCGCGCCATCAGGTACTTCATCTCCGCGCTGTCCGGGGCCGGGCGATAGAAGGAGACTGCCTTGACCTCGTCGTCGGACAGGGGCAGCGCGAAACGATCGCGGAAGGCGAGCAGCGCTGCGTCGTCGAGCTTCTTCTGCTGGTGGGTGGTCATCTTGGCCTGGCCGGCCGAGCCCATGCCGAAGCCCTTCATGGTCTTGGCCAGGATCACCGTCGGCGTACCGCGATGCTGGGCGGCCGCGTGGTAGGCCGCGTGGATCTTGACCGGGTCGTGGCCGCCGCGCTTCAGCGCGTCGATGTCGGCGTCGCTCATGTGGGCCACCAGCGCGCGCACTTCCGGATACTTGTTGAAGAACTGCTCGCGGTTGAACCGGCCGTCGGTGGCAGAGTATTTCTGGAACTCGCCGTCCACGGTTTCATGCAGGCGCTGCACCAGCGCGCCGGCATGGTCGCGTGCGAAGAGGGCATCCCAGTTGGACCCCCACAAAAGCTTGATGACGTTCCAACCCGCACCGGCGAACAGCCCCTCGAGTTCCTGGATGATCGAGCCGTTACCGCGCACCGGACCGTCGAGACGCTGCAGGTTGCAGTTGACCACGAACACCAGGTTGTCGAGGCCCTCGCGCGCCGCCAGCGAGAGCGCGGCGAGTGACTCGGGTTCGTCCATCTCGCCGTCGCCGACGAAGGCCCAGACCTTGCGCGAACCCGCTGCCTGGATGCCGCGGTGTTCGAGGTAGCGCATGAAGCGCGCCTGGTAGATGGCCTGGATCGGCCCCAGCCCCATGGAACCGGTAGGAAACTGCCAGAAATCCGGCATCAGCCACGGGTGCGGGTAGGAGGAAAGACCGCCGCCGCCTTCCAGTTCGCGCCGGTAGTTGGACAGTTGGGCCTCACCCAGGCGCCCCTCAAGGAAGGCGCGCGCATACACGCCGGGCGCCGAGTGCGGCTGGAAATAGACCAGGTCGCCGCCGTCGGGCGCGTCGTTGCCGCGGAAGAAGTGGTTGAAGCCCACCTCGAAAAGATCGGCCGCCGAGGCATAGCTGGCGATATGGCCGCCGAGCTCGGACGAGGCGCGGTTGGCGCGCACCACCATCGCCAGCGCGTTCCAGCGCACGATGGCGGTGATGCGGTTTTCCAGCGACAGGTCGCCAGGAAACGGCGCCTGCTTCTCCAGCGGAATGGTGTTGCGGTACGGGGTGTTGAGACCGCGCGGCGCATCCACGCCCATGCCGCGCGCCGCCTCGGTCAGGCGCTTGAGAAGGTACTGCGCGCGTGCCTCGCCTTCGCTGGCCACCACGGCCGCCAGCGCCTCGATCCACTCTCGGGTTTCCACCGGATCGAGGTCGGCAGCAATCGCCTGGCGCAACAGCTCGCTGATTTCGGAATGGTCGGTCATGGTTTCACGCAGGGGCAATGGAGGCGATCCAAGATGCTACCGCCCCCGGCCGCGCGGTTTATGCCTATTGGGCGTGGCTTGCGGGCCTGAAACCGCATAAACTGCCGAATTTTTCCGCTTTATTGAATGATCATGCCGTCCTCAGATCTCGACACCACAGACTGGCAAATCCTCGAGCGCTTGCAGGGAGATGCGCGCATCTCCAACGTGCGACTGGCCGAGGCGGTGAACCTGTCGCCCTCGCCCTGCCTGGCGCGGGTGCGCGAACTTGAAGCGGGCGGCTACATCGACAAGTACGTCACGCTACTCAATCCGCTCAGGATCGGACTCACGGTCAGCGTGTTCATCCAGGTCACCCTGGAAAAGCAGGTGGAAAAGCAGCTCGGCGCCTTCGAGGCGGCGATCCAGAAACGCCCCGAGGTGATGGAGTGCTACCTCATGACCGGCGACTCCGATTACCTGCTGCGGGTGGTGGTGCCGGACATCCAGGCGCTCGAGCGCTTCATCGTCGACCACCTGACCAAGATTGCGGGCATCGCCAATATCCGCTCCTCGTTCGCGCTCAAGCAGGTCAAGTACCAGACCGCGCTGCCGCTGCCGGCCGGCCACCGGAAACGCTAGACTCGGCGTGCCGGTCCGCGTCGTGACCGGCGCCATCGAGCCCGGGGGACATCCCATGATCCGGGCATCCACAAGGAGACAAAGCCATGCGACACCCCAACCCCTCATGTGTGCGCCGCGCGCTCCTGGTCGCGGCACTCGGCCTGTCGTGCGCGGCACCCGCGCTGGCGCAGGCGCCTTATCCGAACCGTCCGCTCAAGCTGATCACCCCGTTCCCGCCGGGCGGCTCGAGCGACGTGCTGTCACGCCTGTTGGCACAAAAACTTACCGAAACCCTTGGGCAGCCGGTGGCGGTCGAAAACCGGCCCGGGGCAGGCGGCAACATTGGGCATGAATTGGCGGCCAAGGCTACGCCGGACGGCTACACGCTGCTGCTCTCCAACAGCAGCACAGTGGTGACCAACCCGTTCCTGTACAAGCGCCTGGGCTTCGATCCGATCAACGACTTCGCCTACATATCGATGGTGGCCACCGCGGGGCAGGTGCTGGTGGTGCATCCATCCGTGCCGGTCAAGACGCTCGCCGAACTGACGGCCCTGGCCAAGGCCAAACCCGGCACCCTCAACTTCGGCTCCGGCGGCAAGGGCATCCAGTCGCACATCAGCGGGGAGATGTACAAGGCCGCCACCGGGGTGAACATCGTGCACATCCCGTACAAGGGCACCATCCAGGCGGTCACCGATGCGGTGGCGGGCCAGATCCAGATGGTGTTCTCCGACATGGTGCCGGCCATGCCGCAAATCCAGGCCGGCAAGCTGCGCGCCATCGCCGTCACCAGCCCGACCCGCTCCGCCGTGCTGCCCGAGGTACCCACCATGATGGAAGCCGGCATTCCCGGTTTCAACGCCAGCGTCTGGTGGGCTATCGCCGCGCCGAAGGGCACGCCGCCGGAGGTGGTCAACCGCATCAACGCCGATCTCGCCAAGGTGCTGGCGCTGCCGGACGTGCGCGAAACCTATTCCAAACTGGGCATCGCCACCGCGCACAGCACGCCGGCCAGGGTGCTCGAGACGATCCGGGCCGAATCGCCGGGGATGGGCAAGATCCTCAAGGACGCCGGCGTCGACCCCGAGTAGGCCTCCGATCGCACCCGTCCTACCGGTCCCGCAGTTGCCCGCCCGGGGTGCGCGCGGGTGAGGCGGCCTGAGGTACCGGCCCGAGGGCTGGCCGCGCCACACGCCGTCAGGCGCGGCAGCCGACCGGCTGGCCGCGGCCGCCGTGCGCCCTAGACCGTGACCTGCACGTTGGAGCGCTTGGCCACCCGGGTCCAGGTGTCGATCTGCGAGCGGATCAGCCGGACGAATTCGTCGCCCGCGACCGGCGTCTTGCGCGGCAGGGTCTGCAGGTCCTCGAGGCGCGAGGCGATGTCGGGCTTGGCGAGGATCTCGGGTACCAGCGCGGTAAGGCGCTGGACGATCGGCGCCGGCAGGTTCTTGGGGGCGGACAAGCCGAGCCACTGGGAACCGGTCAGCGAGGGATAGCCCAGTTCGGCAAAGGTCGGGATATTGGGGAAGGCGGCCAGCCGTTGCGGCGTGGATACCGCCAGCGCGCGCAGGGAACCCGCCTTGAGTTGCGCCACATTGGTGGTGATGGGGTCGAACAGGCTGTCGATCTGCCCGCCCAGCAGATCCAGCATCGCCGGGGCGCTGCCCTGATAGGGCACATGGTCATGCTGCGGCGCCGGGCCCTCGATTTTGAGCACCTCCCCGTACAGGTGATTGGCCGAACCGATGCCTGAGGTGCCGTAGCGGACCGGCTTGGTCTTGGCGTCGCTCATGTATTGCGCAAAGCTCTGGTGGGGCGAGTTGCCGCGCACCAGCACCACCATCGGCGCCTCGACCAGCATCGCCATGTGGGTGAAATCGGACACCGCGTCGAAGGGCATGGTGCTGCGGGTGGCGGTCGCATAGATATGCACCGAGGCGTGGCTCACCAGCAGGGTGTAGCCGTCATTGGGTTGCTTGGACACCCAATCGGTGCCCACCAGGCCGCCGGCGCCCGGACGATTCTCGACCACCACGCTCTGCCCGAGGGCCTGCGACAGATGCGGTGCCATCAGGCGCGACACGGTGTCGACCAGGCCGCCCGGTGGAAACTGGGCGATCAGGCGGACCGGGCCGCGGGTGGGCCAGGCCGGGCTTTGGGCGCCAACCCGGGTGGCGGCGGAAAGGGCTGCCGCGCCGGCGGCGGCGAGAATCTGGCGACGCTTCATAGGAACTCCAAGGGGGGTTGATAAGATCGATCTGGGTTGGCGCAATCCCGCTGCGCGTGTCAAGGCGGGAGCTTCTGCCGGTGTGCGATTGTGCTTGAGCAACTTCCAAGCCAGAACCAGAAACCGGGATCACCGCTTGCATGAATTACTCTTGCTGACGCACACCTGATGTACGGCATGCCACACCCCCCTCGCCCGCGACAACCAAAGCACCAAATGAGTGCGTCGCACCAATACGGAGCAACCGATGCAAGATTCAAGAAAAACCAGGAACGGCAGCGCGCCACGGCATGCAACCGGCGCCCGAACCCGCCCCGCGCCGCGCGAGCGCATCGGTATCGTCGGACTGGGCATCATGGGCGGCAGCATGGCGCGCGCGCTGCTGGCGGCGGGCCACGAAGTGGCGGGATACGACATCGATGCGGGCCGCATGCGCGCCTTGAAGAAAGCCGGCGGGCTGGCCATGCCTTCGGTGGCGGCGGTGGCCCGCTCCGCCGATGCGCTGATCACCGCCCTGCCCTCGGCCGGTGCCCTGCACCAGGTGGCCGCGCTGCTGGAGAAGGTCCCGCCACCGCGACCGGGCCAGATTCTTCTTGAAACCAGCACCCTGCCGCTGGGCGACAAACTCGAGGTCGCCCGCGCGCTGCGCGCGCAGGGCCGGGTGATGCTCGACGCGCCGATCAGCGGCACCGCACACCCCAGGCCGCAGGAAAACTGGATCATGTATCTGAGCGGGCCGGCGAGCGCCTGCCGGCAGGCGCGCGAGTGGGTCGGCGCGTTCACGCTCGATGCGCCGCGCGTCGGTGTCCTGGGCAGCGGAACCAAGCTGAAACTCGCCGCCAACCATCTGGTCGCCATCCTCAACGTGGCCTGCGCCGAGATGGTGGCGATGTGCCGCCACATGGGGCTCGACCCCGCGGTAGCGCTGCGCCATATGGGCAACAGCCCCTATATCGGCACCGGCTTGATGCGGCTGCGCATGCCCATGATGCTCGAGCGCCGGTACCAGCCCGCGTCGATGAAAGTCGGCATCTGGCAGAAAGACATGCAGATCATCGCCGACATGGCGCGGCAGGTGAATTGCCCCACGCCCTTGCTCAACGCCAGCGCGGGCGTCTACAGCGCCGCCATGGCGATGGGCCTGGCGGAACACGACACCGCCGCCACGGCGGAAGCCTGGGCAGCCATGCCCGCGCTGCCCGGCGCGCGCCGGGCCCGCCGCGCGGGCAAGCGAACCTGACACCGATTGCCGGTGCGGGCGGTGCCGCCACGTCTACCCGCTCTGCACGGCTGGAAGGGCCCGGCCGAGAGGCCCCGGCTTGGACGTCCGCGCCTAGGAACGCCAGTCGGGAAACGTCGCGCCCGACACCCGCCGCGTTCTGGCCAGGACGCCTCTCGAGGCGAACAGCGCGAGCCCCGCGATGAACAAGGCGTAGGCGCCAGGCTCCGGGACCGGGGTGACTGCCACGTTACCAAGGTAGGGGCCGTCGTATGTGCTGTTGATGAGGCTTCGAAAACTGATTGAAGCCGATGGGCCATCGCCGGTGAAACTGAACTGCTTCGCCACGAGGTCACCGACTTGAGGCACGCTGCCGGTATCGAACGCGAATACGCTCTGGTAAATCACGCCCGAGGAACCTGTGATCTTCACGTCCATCTCTTTGACCGTTGGCAGTCCGGTACCGCCCATCAAGAACGAGACGTTGTACGAGGTCGCCGCGGAAGTGGCAAAGGATTGCTCGAGCGTGCCCGGACCGCGTCCGCCGAACGCCGTATGCAGGCCGGTCATGTCGACAACGCGGCTTCCCGAGTACCTGTAGTTCGTGAAGACTTCGACGCTGCCCGACGCCAGATTCCAGCCGGGGATGCCTTGGTTGGGCGCGTTGTACAGAACGAAGGGCCCAAGGGCAACGCTCGATCCGGTGTCATTGCCCGGTCCGAGGGCATCCGCGACGCTTCCGTTGACAAGCAGGTTCGCGCTCGCCGCTGCCGGCAAACCGGCGGCGAGCACAACGGAAAGCAACAGCACACGGAACATTGAGCGCTTCACCTTAGCTCTCCTGTGATTGTTGAGCGCTGGGATGCATGTGCACGCATGGGTATCGAGCGTATGACGTATGTCTTGCGTGTGCAGCCCAGTGCGGCCCAAAAAACCTTCTCAAACGATACAACACGATAGGCGAATCGCGTGCGGCGCGGGCCGCCCGCGACATCAGAACAACGTTTCCCGGTAACGCTCCCGTCCGTCCAGCAGCACCGCAAGGATGCCGGCTTTCCCGCGCGCATCGATCGCGACGAGAATCGAGACCTTCCCGCCATCCGGCGGCCTTTCGACCTGCCCGCCGGTGCCTTCCTGCACGTAGTATTGCTCGATGCCGTAGCGCAGGCTGAGCGTGCGTTGCTTGACCGACTTGCTCGTCGCGCGGTCCCACTCGAACTCGCTGAATGACTGGACCTCGCCCTTGAGCGCAAGCAGACCGGGACCAATCGCGCCGCGCTGGTGATGTACCGAAACGGCTTGCGCGCCTGCGGGATCGGGCCGGATCGCGACCCAGACCGTGTCGTGGCGCTTGAATTCCTTGTCGCCGCCGACGCCTGCTTCACCGTCGAGCCGCAGCCGGCTGATCTGATAGTTCAGGCGCGCATAATCGCCCATGAACAGCGAGCGTGGGTCGACCGGCTCGGTTTGCAGCACGACCGGCGTGCCGGTGTTGAGCGTCCACTGCTTGTCGGCGATCATTGCCGACAGCGCGGCGATCTGGGCCAGCGCCAGCAATGCGATCTTCATCCAGAGAGTCATGTCCGCCTCGCGCCGTCGATATCGCGCAACAGCGCC
>CANGUJ010000069.1 GCA_947456845.1 Burkholderiales bacterium
CTCAACACCGTGTCGACATGCCGCGGCGAGGCGCCGGCCGCGAGCAGGAGGCGCAGGATGTGCAGCGGATTGAATGGATGGGCGGGCGGAAAGCGCATCGGAATGCCCGCCTCGCGCGCCAGCCACACGCACATGCGGTAGGTCTGGCGCCGCTTTTCCGGAATCTCCGCCGGTCCCTTGTGCCCGTGGGCCTTCAGGAGGCCGGCAAAAAGGACCGGCACATATTCCACCTCGGTGCCCCCCGGCAGCCTGTCGAACTGCCTGAAATGCAGGTAGGCGAACGGGGAAATCGGGTCGAAGTACCAGGTCGCTCGCATGGCTACAGACCGATGGTGGTGGCGCTCACGGCGGGCGCGCTGTGCTCCCAGATCGCGTTGAAGCGGTTCAGCCATTCGCGCGTCTCGACCGGGTCGTCGAGGTAGACCGAGCCCTTGGGGTGGTCATGATGGCGCCTGCGCAGGCAGTGCGCATCATCGCCTACCACCAGCACATCCTCCAGGTTGCGGATCTCCTCGTTGGTCTGGTGAATGGCGATGGCATGGCTGTATTGGCGCAAAAGGCGCATCAGGCGCGGCGAACGCTGCGCGATGAGCGCGGTGTCATGCACGACGATTTGCAGGCGATTGGTGCGGCGCTTGTGCAAAAAGGCGCGCAGCTGCTCTTCGCGGGCGATGCTGTTCATCCCGAAATCGGCCAGGTTGCGGTCGAACATCCGCAGGCTCCGGCCGGTCTTGCCGAGCAACGCATCGAGCGCGTCGGCGAACTCCTTCTTGCTGGCGATCAGGCGTCGTTGCGGCGTGCCGGCCTCTGCCGCAGGCGTGGGGGGCGGTTCCGGCGGCGGGGTCCACTTGGAGAAGTCGAGATCCTTGTCGTCGGGTTTGTTCATGCCTGCGCTCCGATGTGCAGCCAGCCGTTCTCGTACCAAGCATATAGCAAGGCGGATGCCGCTTCGTCGACCGCGGTTTCCGGCGGCAGTTCCCGCCTGTCCGCAAGCCGCTTGAGGACGCCCGGCGCCGCGCGCAAGGCAGCCGGCTCGCCGTTGATGAAGAGCTTGCCCCGGTGGTGCAGCATGCAGGTCTTGCCGTCGAGCCGCAGCCCCTGCTTGCGCGCGGCGCGCCCAAACGCAGCGCGCGCCATCGGGCGCTTCGGCGGATCGAAGAACACGTCCGGCTTGGGCTCGCTCAAGTAGCGGCCCAGGAAGGCGGCCACGCCGGCACGGGTGGGTTGCAGCTGGCCGATCAGTCCGAGCGCGCGGTCCAGGTAATCCTCCGGGATCGCCGCGGCCGAGCGGGCGGGTTTGAGGCCCGGGTCGGCATACATGCCGGTGCGCACGATGGTGTCGGCCAGGTGTTCGAGATAGCCGCGCGTCAACTCGGCCGCCGAGGGCGCGCGGAAGCCGATGGAGTAGGTCATGCATTCGCCCTCGGCCACGCCGTCATGCGCGCATCCGGGCGGCAGGTAGAGCATGTCGCCGGGCTCGAGCACCCATTCATGTTCGGCCTTGAAATGGCGCAGGACCTTGAGCGGCGCGTCCGGCAGCAATTCGCGCTCGCGCTGGGTTGAAATGCGCCAGCGCCGCCTGCCCGTCGCCTGCAGCAGGAACACGTCGTAGGAGTCGAAATGCGGGCCCACGCCGGCACCGTCGCTCGCCCAGGAGATCATCAGGTCATCGAGCCGCACGGCGGGGATGAAGGAAAACCGGTTGAGCAAAGCGTCGGCGCCGGCGTGATGCAGGTTGACGCCCTGCACCAGGATCGTCCACGGATCGGCGCCGCCACGCCGCAGGGCCGCGGCGGAAAACGGGCCGTGCTCGAGCGTCCACTGGCGGCCCTTGCGGGCGACGCGCCGGCTTTCGACATCATCCCGGCCGGCCAGCGCGAACAATTCGCCTTTGGGAACAACGGGTTCGAAGCCGGGGATCGCATTGCGTATCAGCAGTGGCCGTCTGTGCCAGAACCTGGCCAGGAACTCATCGGTGGAATAGCCGCCCAAAAGCTGCGAAACATCGCTTGGCATTTTTTTGTTCATCTGCTTATTATAGAAACTCGTCACATACCCTCGCCGGGAGTCGCACACAGATCACCCTTGAAACGGCGCGCCTGGGCCGACCGCACTCGCGGTGCCGGTGCGCTGCAGGAGAACCGCCATGCTCAATGCAGGTCAGTCCGCCCCGGAATTCCGCCTAGCCGATTCCGACATGTCGCTGGTTGATTTCCGCGAATTGCGCGGCAAGCGCAACGTGGTGCTGTATTTCTACGACAAGGACAACCTGCCCGGCAGCACCATGGAGGCCATCGAGTTCTCGGAACTCGACGACGATTTCCGGCGCTGCAACTGCATTGTGCTGGGCGTCTCCCCGGATGACTGGATCAGCCACGCCGAATTCCGCGATCGTCATGGGCTGACGGTCACCCTGCTGTCGGATCCTGAGTGCGAGGTCTGTCGCAGCTACGATGTGGTCAAGCCGGGCGCTGCGGCGGCAAACCAGCACGGGCGTCCGCATGTACTGCGCTCCACCTTCGTGATCGACCGCGACGGCAAGGTGCGCCACGCGCTCTACGGGGTCAGCCCCAAGGGGCATGCCCACGAGGTGCTCAATCTGGTAAAAACGCTCCCTCACTAAAACGCATCCGGAAAGCCCCTCATGAAGATCGGCCACGATTCGGTGGTGTCAATTTCCTACGATCTGTTCGACGCGCAGGGCGAGTCGATCGAAAAGACCGACGAGCCCGTCGTTTACCTGCACGGCGGCTACGGCAACATCTTTCCTCTGATCGAGCAGGCATTGCAGGGCAAGGGGGCGGGCGACACCGCGCTGGTCAAACTCGAGCCGGAGGATGCCTTCGGCGACTATGACGAGCAGCTGCTGCGTGTCGAGGCGCGCAGCCTGTTTCCCGAAGTTCTCGAAGTCGGCATGCAGTTCGAGGGCATTCCCGGCGAAGGCGGCGGGCAGGATGCCGAGATTTTCACCGTCACCGACATCGCCGACGGCAAGGTCGTGCTCGACGCCAATCATCCCCTCGCCGGCATGGCGCTGGTGTTCGACTGCAAGGTCATCGACGTGCGCCCCGCAACGGCCGAGGAAATCGCGCACCGCCATGTGCACGGGGCCGGCGGGCACCACCACTAGGAGGGGTTCAGGGCCGCCGGTTGTAGCGGTTGCCCTGGAAACGGAACACCGCCGGGTCGGCGGCATCGATCGTGACCTTGACCCAGCCCAGTCCGGGCGAGCCGAAGGTCTCCAGGCGCGTGACGTTGGCAACGGGGGCGCCGCCCGCGTCCTTGAGCGGCTTGTCGATTCGGTATGAATGCGTGTCGCCGTGCACGACCAGCACCGGCTTGCCGAAGGCCCGAGCTTCGCCCGCGAGCTGGGAACGGAATTCCGCATAACCGTCGCGGAAGCCCGGCCGGGCGGCGTGCTTCGCCGCTTCCTCGCCCTCGAAGTCCGGGTTGGCCTGCAGCACCAGCATGAGGCCGCGCAGGCGCTGCGAGCGGGCATGTGCGAAGGCTGCGGCGAGCCAGGCGGTGTTGGCTTCGAGCCGGGCGTTGAATTCGCCATTCGCCCCGCGGTTTTTCCAGTTGTTGTTGCTGCCGGGGATGTTGAGGCCGACCATGAGGACGCCCTCGAACTCCCAGCGCACATTTTCGCGCCAGGCGGCGAACTGCGGTTGTAGTTCGCCTTGACGGATGAGCCTGATGCGGCGGCGCCCGAGGCTTTCGTCGCCGGCAAAGAAAAGCTCGCGCAACCTGGCCAGGCGCTCCTCGGGGTCGTAGCGGCCGTTATTCGGACGATGGCAGTCGGTCCACTCATTGTCGCCGGGGATCAGGATGAAGGGATGGCGCGACCCGTCGAAATCGGCGCGCCGGGCAAGCAGCCGCGCATCGTCGCATTCCTCGCTGCCGGACTTGATGTCGCCGTCATGCACCACGAAGGCGATGGAGTCGTCCGCGCTGATTTCGTCGATGATCTGGCGCATCGGCACGACCTCCGCTTCGCCGTAGGGCATGTCGCCGATGAGCGCGAAGCTTCCCGCCATCGCGGGCGCCGCCCAGGCCAGCATGGCTCCCGACAGGAGTCCGCGCCCGGCCTTGCCCAGGCGATCGCGGCTGGTCACGCCCCGAGCCCTCCCGCTAGGCGCTTGAGTTCGTACACCAGGTCGAGCGCTGCGCGAGGTGTGAGTTCATCCGGCTTGAGGTCCGCCAGCAGGGCGAGCGCCGGCGGCGCTGCGGGTTCCGGGGCAACTGCCGCCGCGACGGGCGGTGGTGCCGCGAACAGGTCCAACTGCGGACGGGTCACGCGTGCCGCCTGTTCCTCCAGGTCCGCCAGGTGGCGCCGGGCGGCGCGAATCACCGGCGCCGGAACGCCAGCCAGTTGCGCGACCTGCAATCCGTAGCTCTGGCTGGCCGGGCCGTCCCTGACCTCGTGGAGGAACACCACGCCGCCCGAGTGTTCGGCTGCCGCCAGATGCACGTTGGCGACTTCCGGATACTCGCTTCCGAGCTGGGTCAGCTCGAAGTAGTGGGTGGCGAAAAGCGTCAGGCTGCGGTTGGTCTCGATGAGGCGGCGCGCGATCGCCCATGCCAGCGCGAGGCCGTCGAAGGTGGAGGTGCCGCGTCCGACCTCGTCCATCAGCACCAGGCTCGCCGGCGAGGCGGCGTTGAGGATGGCGGCCGATTCGGTCATCTCCACCATGAAGGTGGAGCGTCCCTGCGCGAGGTCGTCGGCGGCGCCGATGCGGGTGAAGATGCGGTCGATCGGCCCGAAACGCGCGCGCCGTGCGGGCACGAAGCTGCCGGCATAGGCCAGCAGGGTCAACAGCGCCACCTGGCGCATGTAGGTCGATTTGCCGCCCATGTTGGGGCCGGTGATGAGCAGCAGGCGGCGCGCAGGCGAGAGCCGCACGTCATTGGGCACGAAATCGGCCACCTGCTGCGCCACCACCGGATGGCGCCCGGCGTCGATCTCGATGCCCGGCGCTTCGTCCAGAACCGGGGCGATCCAGTCATGCACATAGGCGCGCTCCGCCAGGCAGCACAGCGCATCGGCGTGCGCGACCGCTCGCGCCGCGCGCTGCAGGGCGCCGACATGCGGCTTCAGGTCTTCGAGCAGCTTTTCATACAGGGCCTTCTCGCGCGCCAGCGCGCGCGCTTCCGCAGACAGGGCGCGGTCTTCAAAGGCCTTGAGTTCGGGGGTGATGTAGCGTTCGGCATTCTTGAGGGTCTGGCGACGGCGATAATCTTCCGGCACCTTGCTGCCGTGGCTGTTGGTCACCTCGATGTAGTAGCCATGCACCCGGTTGTATTCGACCCGCAGGTTGGGAATGCCGGTACGCTCGCGTTCGCGGGCCTCCAGGGCCACCAGGAACTCGCCGGCGTTTGTGGCGAGTCCCCGCAGCTCGTCGAGTTCGCCATCGAATCCCGCGGCGATGATGCCGCCATCGGCTACCCGCGCGGCGGGCTCGGCACGCAGGGCGGAGGCCAGGAGCAAAGGCAATGGCGCCGGCACCGCGAGGTCGGACGCGATGGCGTCGAACAAGGGGTCGCCCGCAGGCAGCCTGGAGGCGATGCCTGGCAGGGCGGCGAGCGATTCGCGCAGCCCGGCCAGCTCGCGCGGCCGCACCGAGCCCAGCGCGGTGCGGGCGGCGATGCGCTCGATGTCGGACACGGCGCGCAGGCCTTCGCGTGGGGCGTCGAATCCGCGCCCATGCGCCAGCAGGGCGGCAATGGCCTGCTGGCGCGCCCGCGCGATGCGGGCATCACGGCGCGGATGGTGCAGCCAGCGGGCCAGGGTGCGACTGCCCATCGAGGTGACGCAGCTGTCCAGGGTGGCGAACAGGGTCGGCGCGGGGGCGCCGCGCAGGGTTTCGGTGATTTCGAGGTTGCGCCGGGTCACCGCGTCGAGGGTCAGGTATTCGTCGCCCGATTCGGCGGTCATGCCCTGCACATGCGCCAGGGTCTGGCCCTGGGTCGCCTGGGCATAGCGCAGCAGCGCGCCGGCAGCTCCCAGGGCCAGGGTCAAGCCCGCACAGCCGAAGCCGTCCAGGGTGGCGACGCCAAACTGGCCGAGCAGGAGCTTTTCGCCTGCGCGCGCGTCGAAATCCCAGTCGTTCCGCGTGGTGCGGGCATGGGTTTCGGCGCCCGTCGCGCCGAGCGCGAAGGCCGCGCCTTCCGGCACCAGCAATTCGGCCGGGCGCAGGCGTTCCAGTTCCTGCGCCAGGCGCGCGGGCGGAATTTCGGCCACGGTGAGTTCACCGGCGGCGATGTTGAGCCAGGCCAGCCCATAGGCGCGCACGCTGGCGCCAGGCCCGAGCCGGTCGGGCAGGATGGCCATGAGAAGCGCATCGGACTTTTCCGGCAGCAATGCCTGATCCGTGATGGTGCCCGGGGTGACCACCCGCATCACCTTTCGCTCCACCGGCCCCTTGGAGGTGGCGGGGTCGCCGACCTGCTCGCAGATGGCAACGGACTCGCCGGTTTTCACCAGGCGCGCGAGATACTGCTCGACCGCATGCACGGGCACGCCAGCCATCTTGACCGGCATGCCGGCCGACATGCCGCGCGAGGTCAGGGTGATGCCGAGCAGGCGCGCCGCCTTTTCGGCGTCTTCGTAGAAGAGTTCATAGAAATCCCCCATGCGGTAGAACACCAGCGTGTCCGGATGGTCCGCCTTGATGGCCAGGTACTGGGCCATCATCGGCGTATGGCCGGGCGCCACCGCCGACAGCGCGGGAGGGGATTTCATGCGCACATTCTAGACGCAGGCCCCGTTGTGGCCGGCGCGCAGCGGGCGGGCGCCGGTCGCCGCGGCAAGGGGCAGCCTGGCAGCTGGCACACGCATCGGGGCGGCAATCGGGGTTATGATTCGGTGCGATAACAGGCGCGATCCGATGCGCGATGAGCGCATCGGCGATCAGGACACTTCACCTCGAGGGCAGGCGTGAGCGGGAGCAACTTTGGTTGAAGCCGGCAGCACCATGAGTCGGGCGCCGCGCATCCGGGCGCCCGGTCATCATGGCTGTTCACCCTGCGTCCCTACGGACCTTCCCCTCATGATGCGGCGATGTTGAAATTGCGCATGCCCCGGTCGCTGGCGAGCCGACTGTTCTTCCTGTTCGCTCTCATACAGCTCGGCGTTCTCGCATTGGGGCTGGGCATGTCCGCGCATTACCAGCTCAAGGAGCGCATCGAGGAGACCCGCCGGACTGCAGAGCTGGTGACCGGGGTGGCGGCGCAGGCCGTGGCGGGTAGCCTGGTCGAGCAGGACGCCGCAGCGATCAGGCCGCTGCTGATACGGGCCGTCGACAGCGAAGCGCTGCAGCGCGCCTCGTTCGTGGACGCCTCGGGACAACGCATGACCTTCAACGCGACCGGCGAGCTGTTCGTGCCGGCGCCATTATGGGTGCGGGACTTCGTCGCCTCGAAGCTGCGCGGCATCAACAGGACGGTGCGCGCGAACGGGCGCGATGCCGGGGTGCTGAGCCTCGATTTCGCCGTCGACCGGATTGCCGCAGGACTATGGGAAGGTGCGCTGCAGGCGCTCCGCCTTGCCCTCGCCGGACTGGCAGCCGGACTGGCGGTGACCCATCTCATGCTGCGGCATTGGCTGGGCAGCCTCGCCAATTTCGGCCAGGTAGCATCGCGCATCCGCGCCGGCGTCACCGATGCGACCGCCGAGATCGACAACAAGATGCCGCTGGAATTCCGGCTGGCAGCCGAGAAGCTCAACAGCGCCACCGCCAGCCTGCGCGACCAGTTCGGTCAGCGCATCGATGTCCTGATGGATGCCCTGATCCAGCACAAGGGCGCCATCGACCGATCCGCGATCGTCAGCGAACTGGATGCGGCCGGGACCTTGCTGCATGTCAATGACCTGTATTGCGCGGTGTCCGGGCGGTCGCGCGACGAAGTGATCGGGCGCCACTGGGCCTTCATGCGGTCCGCCGCGGCGAACCGCAATGACGTCTACGGGGCGCTTGACGCCAGCGTGCGCGCGGCGGATGTCTGCAACCTTCGTCCGGACGGCAGCCCATTCTGGCTGCGCAGCACGCGGGTGCCGATTTTCGCCGCCGACGGCAAGCTGGAAAAGTACATCTGCATCGACTTCGACATCAGTGAACGCAAGGAGTCCGAGGAAAAGATACGTCGCCTCGCGTATTTCGACACTCTCACGACACTGCCGAATCGGCGTCATTTTTTCGAGCAGGTCGAAACCCACATCGCGCTGTCCGGCGCGCAGGCGGGCGGCTTCGCGATCCTGCATTTCGACCTGTTCAACTTCAAGGACGTCAACGATACCCTGGGCCATGCCGCCGGTGACGAACTGCTGGTGGAGGTCGGGCGGCGCGTGTCCGCCTGTCTGGGAACGAACGACTTCATCGCCCGTCTGGGCGGGGATGAGTTCGCCGTTCTGGTGCCGGGCGCGGGCAGTGCCGCGGCGGCCATCGGCTTCACCGAGCGCATTTTTGATGTGCTGGAAGTACCGTTTCGGACCGGCGGCGGCGAGATGTACCTGTCCTCCAGCATGGGAATTTCGCTTTTTCCCGGCGATGGCGGCGACGTCACCCTGCTGCTCAAGCATGCGGACATGGCCCTCCCCCGCGCCAAGCTGCGCGGCAAGCGGGCCTGCGTGTTCTTTTCCAACGAACTCGAGCGCAGCAACCGCGAGCGCGCGGAGCTCGAGCGCGAATTGCGTCGGGCGCTGGAACGTGGCGAACTGAGCCTCGAGTACCAGCCCAAGTACCACCTCGGATTCGACCGCGTGGTGGGCGCGGAAGCGCTTTTGCGCTGGAACCACCCGGTGCTCGGTCGCGTCCCGCCGGTTCGCTTCATTCCGGTGGCCGAGGAGTCGCAATTGATCATCCCGATCGGCAAGTGGGTGATCGAGGAGGTTTGTCGCCACATCCAGCGCTGGGAGAATGCCGGATTGCCGTCGATCCAGGTCGCGCTCAACCTGTCGGCGATACAGTTCCGGTCCGCCCACCTGTTCGAGGATATCGCTACCATCCTGGAGCGCGCGGATGTGCTGCCGGGGCAGATCGAGCTGGAGATCACCGAAAGCCTGCTGATGGACGATCCGAACGCCGCGGTGGACCTGCTCGGCCGCCTGCGCCAGGCCGGCTTCTCCATCGCCATCGACGATTTCGGCACCGGATACTCCTCGCTGTCCTATCTCAAGAAGTTCCCGGTCGGCGTACTGAAGATCGACCGCTCGTTCGTCAAGGACCTGTCGGACAACATGGACGACCGGGCCATCGCGGCGGCGGTGGTGAGCATGGCCGGTTCGCTGCTGCTCGATGTCGTGGCCGAGGGGGTGGAAACCATCGAGCAGGTCGATCTCCTGCGCGACATGGGCTGCGATTACATCCAGGGTTACTACATCAGCAGGCCGCTGCCCCTGGAGGAGTTCGAGCGTTTCGTGCGCGTCGCGCACGAACTCGGCGTCGAGGTTGCGCGCATTCCCGCGCCGTCGGCGGGCCCCGCCACGGACGCGCCGGCCGGGAACGCGACCACGGTCGCGGCAGCGCAGCCTTAATCCCGGACCACCTGCTGCTGCGTGCCGCCCTGTTCACACCAGGCGCGCCACATGCCGCGCAGGGCCGTTTCGAGATCCCGGGTGAACCGGACATGGTCGAGGAGCGCCGACCTGCGCATCGATTCGCGCAGGCCCGCCCGGTAGCGGACGAGCCGCTGCCGGTCGCTGACCAGACCGGCGGCGATGTGCACGTACCGGTCTTTGTCCTCGGCGACCAGGTCGCCTTCGCCCAGGCAGCGCAGGAATGCCTCGGTTTGGCGTCCCGCCATCTGGGGCTGGGTCAGAGTGACCACCGGCACCCCCATCCATAATGCGTCGAGCGAGGTGAGTCCGCCGCAGAACGGGAACGGGTCGAGCGCGACGTGCATGTCGGCGTACTGGTCCAGCGCATCCAAATAGCGTGTCCAGCCGCGCATCTCCACGCGCCGCAAGTCGAATCCCGCCGCCGTCAGGCAGGAGCGCATCCATTCGCGGGCCGAAGAATCATCCAGGGCGCCGTACTTGAGCAGCAGGCGCGACCCCGGCACGGCATCGAGCACGCGCGCCCAGAGCCTTAGAACTTCGGCGTTCAGCTTGGACGGGTTGTTGAACGATCCAAAGGTCGGCGGCATGTCCTCTGCCGGCATGCGGGACTCCGGGCTCCCCTGGGGAGGCGAGAAGCAGAAGCGCGAGACCGGCAGGCGCCAGACCCGTTCGCTGAAGAGGCCTTCGCAATCGGGCGGCGTCGTGAAGGGATCGCTGATGATGTAATCGATCTCCGGCAGTCCGGTGGACCCCGGATAGGCGAGCCACGTCACCTGCACCGGCGCGGGCTTGCGGGCGAACACCATGAGCCGATTGCCGCTGGTGTGCCCGGCCAGATCGACCAGGATGTCGATGCCGTCGGCACGTATCAGGCGCTCGCTCTCGTCGGTCGAGAGGGTATCGATTTCGCGCCACAGGTCGGCATGCGCGCGCAACTCGCGATTGCGCAGGTCACGGAAAACGGCGGCGTCATAGATGCATATCTCGAACCGTTCGCGATCGTGGCTGACCAGCACGCCCTCCAGCAGGCGCATCGCCACATGGTCGCGAAAGTCCGGCGAGACATAACCCAGGCGCAGCCTTCGTTCCGGCACGCGCGGGTTGGGCCAGTGCCGGTGGCGGCGCGGATCGGCGAACAGGCGCATAAGGTCGTCGCGCCAGCGTGCGTTCGGGAGCGCATCGAAATCGCTCGCGTAGTTGGCTGCGCTGATCGCGGAGGAAACAGCCGGCAGGTGCGCCGGAAACAGGCGCGCGACCCTTTCGTAATGAGGCGCCGCGTCGCGAAGGCGCCCCATCGAGTTGAGACAGTTGGCGAGGTTGATGTTGGCATCAAGGTCGTCCGGCGCGTCGCGCTGCGCCGACTGGAAAAGCGTCAGCGCCTCGCTATGCCGCCGGCGCCGCGACAATGCCTGGCCGAGGATCAGGCGCGCATTGTGCACGGTCGCCGCAGGCGGATCGGGCAGGGTGAGTGCATGCCGGAGGATGTCGATCACCAGGTCGAAGTCCGCAACCAGCAGGGTGGTTTCCGCGCGGCGAAAGCGCAGCGAGCCCAGTTCGGTCAGCGCTGAAGGATCGTCCGGTTGCAGGTTCGCACAGTGCTCGCAAGCCTCGATCGCGGCCCCGAGATCATCCAGATCCGCGCGCGCGCGCGCCAGGTTGAACCAGGAGGCAAAATGCCCGGGTGCGCGGCCGGTCGCCTGTGCGAAAGCCTCGGCGGCATCGGCGATGCGCCCCTGGGCGACCAGTGCATTGCCGAGGTTGAACCATTGAAGATGCGCCGCCGGATCTGCGGCAAGCGCGCGGCGGATCAGGCCTTCAGCGGCGTGCGCGTCGCCCGTGGCCAGGCGCGCCACCCCCATCAGGTGCAGGGCGCGCGGATGGTTCGCGTCTCTCGCAAGGGCTGCCGCAAACGCATGTTCGGCGCCTGTCAGGTCGCCGCTTTCATAGGCGGCGACACCGGCGTCGATGTCGCGGGCGATCGCGGCGGCCTTGGCCGCCGGTCCGATGCCGAAGAACGAACGCAGCTACAAGAGCCGGTCAGGCGGAGGCGATCAGCGCCAGCAGCTGGGCGAACACCTTGGGGCTGCCGGCGACGACTCCGCCGCTTTCGAGGAAACTGCCCTCGCCGGAGAAATCGCTCACCAGCCCGCCCGATTCCTGGATCAGCAGGCTGCCGGCGGCGATATCCCATGGAGACAGGCCCATCTCCCAGAAGCCGTCAAAGCGGCCCGCTGCGACATAGGCAAGGTCGAGTGCGGCCGCGCCGGGGCGGCGAATCCCGGCGCAGTTGGGCGTGACCTTGCGGAACATTGCGATGTAGCGGTCCAGCAGTTCGAGCTTCGAGAACGGAAAACCGGTGCCGATCAGGGCGTCGCCGATGCGGTCGCGCTTGGCGACGCGGATGCGCTTGTCGTTGAGGAAGGCGCCCGCGCCGCGGGTCGCGGTGAACAACTCATTCTTCGCCGGGTCGTACACCACACCCTGCGTCACCACGCCCTTGTGCTTCAGACCGATCGAAACGGCGAACTGCGGCACCCCATGGATGAAGTTGGTGGTGCCGTCGAGCGGGTCGATGATCCAGACGAATTCTTCCTGGGCGCCCTTGGTGATGCCGGATTCCTCAGCCAGGATGGCGTGGTTGGGGTAGGCTTCGCGCAGCACGCCGATGATGGCGGCTTCCGCGGCGCGGTCGACTTCGGTGACGAAATCGTTCTGCCGCTTGGCCTCCACCTTGAGGACATCGAGGTCGCGGGACGCGCGGTTGATGAGATTGCCGGCCTTGCGGGCGGCTTTCACCGCGGTGTTGAGCATCGGATGCATGAAAAATGGCGGGCGGCGCGAGCGGCCTTGAGGTTGACTGCTGAACTCTAGATTTTATCCGACCGTGACCCCCCCAGCCGATTTGCTAGCGAACGTTCGCGTGGTGCTGGTCGAAACCAGCCACCCCGGCAACATCGGCGCCGCCGCGCGTGCGATGAAAACCATGGGCCTGGCGCAGATGTTCCTGGTCGCGCCGCGCTGTTGGCCGCAGGATGCGGCCGCACGCGCCATGGCAAGCGGGGCCGACGATGTCATCGCCGCGGCCCGCATCGTCGATACGCTCGACGAGGCGCTCGGTGATTGCGTGCGGGTCGCGGCGTCGACCGCGCGCAGCCGCGAGTTGGGGCCGCCCTCGC
>CANGUJ010000070.1 GCA_947456845.1 Burkholderiales bacterium
GACGGCGTGGCGGCGGGCGATGCCGTGCCGCTGGCGAGGTTGTTCAGTTCCGCAGCCTGGGCTTCGAAACCGGACACCGTTTCCTTGACCGAGTTCTCGATGCTCTGGGCGGCTTCGGTGACGGTGGTGCGCAGCTTCTTGAGCTCGTCGAGCTCGATTTCGCGATTGATGTCGGCCTTGACGTCGTTGACGTAGCGCTGCGCGCGCCCCATCAGGGCGCCGATGGTGCGGGCGACGCGCGGCAGCTTCTCGGGGCCGATGACCAGGAGGGCCACCACCCCGATGACGATCATTTCAGAGAAGCCGATGTCGAACATGGCGATCTATCGCGTCAGGACGCTGACAATGCGTGAATGGACGGCGCGTCGGGCCGGACGAGACGCCCGGCCCGGCGCGCCGCATGACGTCACGCCCGGGTTTTTTCTTCGGGCTTGACGTCGATGGTCTGGCCGACCTTGCCCGGTTCCGCCGGCGTCGCCGTCGCTGACGCTGACGCTGCCGTCTGGTCGGCATTGCCGGCCGCGGCCCCTTCCTTCATGCCGTCCTTGAAGCCCTTGACCGCACCGCCGAGGTCGGAGCCCATGTTGCGCAGTTTCTTGGTGCCGAAAACAAGCATGACGATGACCAGGACGATCAGCCAGTGCCAAATCGAGAATGAACCCATGGAAATACTCCGTTAACGTGGATATCGACAGTCAATACGCAGCGTCGGTTCTTATGGTTTCTTTGCCACGTTCCAGTACCAGCGGGTGTGCGGGTGTGCGGGTGTGCGAGTGCAACGGGCCGCAAGGCCGCGAGTGAAGCCGGCCTGCGCCATCAGCCGCGTTTCCACGGCCTCGGCCCGGCCATCACGTGCATGTGCAGGTGCAACACTTCCTGGCCGCCTTCGCGCCCGTTGTTCACAAGCACCCGGAACCCGCCCGCGGTTCCGGGATTGCAACCCGCCTCCAGCGCCAGCCGCGGCGCCAGAACCATCATTCTACCAAGGAGCGCCTCGTGGCGCGCGCCGGCATGCGCCATGGACTCGATGTGTTCCTTGGGGATGATGAGGAAATGCACCGGCGCCCACGGGTTGATGTCGTGGAAGGCGAGCAGTTCCTGGTCTTCATACACCTTGCGGCTGGGGATCTTCCCGGCGACGATCTTGCAGAAAATGCAGTCCGGGTCGTGGGCGGCGGGTTGATTCATGTGCGTCGGGGTCCTTGCGGTTTCAGGGTTTCGGGATGGGCGCGGCGCGCGAGGGATAGGCGCGCGCCGCCTTTTCTTCGAGGCCCGACAATCCCTCGCGGCGGGCGAGTTCGGCCAGCACGTCGGCCGGCCCCAGGCCGTAGTGCTCGAGCGCGACCAGGCAGTGGAACCACAGGTCGGCGAATTCGCCGACGATGCGCGCGCGGTCGCCGTCCTTGGCCGCCATGACCGCCTCGGTGGCTTCCTCGCCGATCTTCTTCAGGACGGTGTCCTCGCCCCGCTGCAGCAGCCGCGCCACATAGGATTTGTCGGGATCGCCGCCGCGCCGGCCGGCTATGACCGCGCCCAGGCGCAGCAGGATATCGTCGCTCATTTCGCGTAGATCTCGCTGGCGGGTTTCAGCACGGGGTCGATATCGACCCAGCGGCCGTCTTCGAGACGGCGAAAAAAGCAGTTGTGGCGCCCGGTGTGGCAGGCGATGCCGCCGACCTGGTCGACCTTGAGCAGGATCACATCGGCATCGCAATCGACGCGCACCTCACGCAGGCGCTGCCGGTGGCCGGATTCCTCGCCCTTGCGCCACAGGCGCTGGCGCGAGCGCGACCAGTACACCGCCTGGCCGGTCCTGACCGTCTCGAGCAGGGCCGCGCGGTTCATCCACGCCACCATCAGCACGCGGTTGGTGAAGGCTTCCTGGGCGATGGCCGGCACCAGGCCGCGCTCGTCCCAGGTGATCGCATCGAGCCAGGTGTCGGCACCGGCCGCCGTTTCGGGCGCGGCCGCGGCCGCGCCCGTGCCGGCTGCCGTGTCTTGCTTGCCGCTCATTGCCGCACCTCGATGCCCCGCTCGGCCATGCGCGCCTTGGCCTGGCCCACGGTGTATTCGCCGTAATGAAAAATCGATGCTGCCAGCACGGCGTCGGCGCGGCCTTGCAGCACGCCGTCGGCGAGATGGTCGAGGTTGCCCACGCCGCCCGAGGCGATCACCGGAACGCTGACCGCGTCGGCCACCGCGCGGGTCAGGCCCAGGTCGAAGCCGTGGCGGGTGCCGTCGCGGTCCATGCTGGTCAGAAGGATTTCGCCGGCCCCGAGACGCTCGACTTCGCGGGCCCAGCCGACCGCATCCATGCCGGTATCGTTGCGCCCGCCGTGGGTGAACACGCTCCAGCGCCCCGGTGCGACCTGCTTGGCATCGATGGCCACGACGATGCATTGCGCGCCGTAGCGGCCCGAGGCTTCGGCGACCAGGGGCGGATTCTGCACCGCCGAGGTGTTGATGCTGATCTTGTCGGCCCCTGCGTTGAGCAGGCGCCGCACGTCCTCGACCTTGCGCACGCCGCCGCCCACGGTGAGCGGGATGAACACCTGGGAGGCCACCTGCTCGATGATGCCGAGGATGATGTCGCGCTGGTCGCTGCTGGCGGTGATGTCGAGGAAGGTCAGTTCGTCCGCGCCCTGCTCGTCGTAGCGGCGCGCGATCTCGACCGGGTCGCCGGCGTCCCGCAGCCCGACGAAATTGATGCCCTTGACCACCCGGCCGGCGGTGACATCGAGGCAAGGTATGACGCGCTTTGCGAGCATGTTGCTGTGCCGGCGCACCGATGCGCCTCCTGTGCTGGTTGTGTCTGTGGGCCCGCAAGCTGGGGCGCGCCGCGCGCGCCGCGGAACAAGGACTAGTCCCCGGCCTCGGCCAGTGCCTTGGCGAAATCGAGCGTGCCGTCGTAGATCGCGCGGCCGGCGATCACGCCGACCACGCCTTCGCTTTCGATCGCCTTGAGCGCCTGGATGTCCTTGACGCTCGCCAGTCCGCCGGAGGCGATCACCGGGATTTTCATCGCCTGCGCCAGGCGCAGGGTGGCTTCGATGTTGATGCCGCCGAGCATGCCGTCGCGGCCGATGTCGGTATAGATGATGGCCTCGGCGCCGTAGTCCTCGAATTTCCTGGCGAGGTCGACCACGTCATGGCCGGTGAGCTTGCTCCAGCCGTCGGTGGCGACCTTGCCGTCACGGGCATCCAGGCCGACGATGATGTGGCCGGGAAAGGCGCCGCAGGCATCGTGCAGGAAACCCGGGTTCTTCACCGCCGCCGTGCCGATGATGACGTAACTGACGCCGTCGTCCAGGTATCGCTCGACGGTGTCGAGATCGCGGACGCCGCCGCCTAACTGCACCGGCATGTCATCGCCGGCTGCGGCGATGATGCGCTTGATCGCGCCCTCGTTCTTGGGTTTGCCGGCCACCGCGCCATTGAGATCGACGATGTGCAGACGCTTGCCGCCCTGCGCCTTCCAGTGGGCCGCCATGGCCGCCGGGTCCTCGGAGAAGACGGTGGCATCGGCCATGTCGCCCTGCCGGAGACGGACACAGCGTCCGTCCTTGATGTCAATCGCGGGAATGATCAGCATGCTGATGCCGTGACGGTGTGCATGAAAAAGCGGGGCAGGCGGCCATCCGGTGGATAACGATCCCGGCGTTGGGGCAGGTTATCAGGGATTCCAGGCGACGAAATTGGAGAACAGGGCAAGTCCGGCAAGATGGCTTTTTTCCGGGTGGAACTGTACGCCGAAAATATTCGCACGCGCAACGGCGCACGTGAAGTTTATCCCATAGTCGCAGGAGCCGGCGCCGATCTGCGCGTCGGCCGGCACCGGAAAATAGCTGTGCACGAAGTAGAAACGGCTGTGGTCGGCGATGCCGCGCCACAACGGGTGCGCCATATCCTGGCGGACCCGGTTCCAGCCCATGTGCGGCACCTTCAGCCGCGCCCCGTCCGCGCCATGCATGTCGGCGGCGAACCGCACGACCTCGCCCGGCAGGATCGCCAGGCCCGGCGTGTCGCCCTCGGCGCTGTGCGCGAACAGCATCTGCATGCCGATGCAGATGCCGAGGAAGGGCTTGCTGGCCGCCGCGGCGAGCACCGCTTCCGACAGGCCCGACGCGCGCATCTCGCGCATGCAGTCCGGCATCGCGCCCTGCCCCGGAAACACTACCCGGTCGGCCGCGGCGATCACGCCGGGATCATGGGTCACCACGACCCGGTCGGCCGGCGCCACATGCTCGATGGCCTTGGAAACCGAGCGCAGGTTTCCCATGCCGTAGTCGATGACTGCAATCGTTTGCATCGCGTTCTTGCCTGATGGTGCCTGGGGACCGGCCAGGGCGCGCCGGCGCGCAAGCGGCCTAGAGCGTGCCCTTGGTCGAAGGAATCGTGTCGCCCGCGCGCGGGTCGGGCTCGCATGCCATGCGCAGCGCGCGCCCGAACGCCTTGAATACCGTCTCGCACTGGTGGTGGGCGTTCTGGCCACGCAGGTTGTCGACATGCACGGTCACCAGGGCATGGTTGACGAAACCCTGGAAGAACTCGTGCGCCAGGTCGACATCGAAAGCGCCGATCATGGCGCGCCTGAAATCGACGTGGAACTCGAGCCCCGGCCGGCCGGACAGATCCACCACCACCCGCGACAGGGCTTCATCGAGCGGCACGTAGGCATGCCCGTAGCGCCGGATGCCCTTCTTGTCGCCGACCGCCCTGGCGAAGGCCTGGCCGAGCGTGATGCCGATGTCCTCCACCGTGTGATGCGCGTCGATGTGCAGGTCGCCGGTGGCCGCGACGTCGATATCGATCAGGCCGTGCCGCGCGATCTGGTCGAGCATGTGGTCGAGAAAGGGCACGCCGGTGGCGAAGGCGGCCGCCCCGCTCCCGTCGAGGTTGAGTTTGACCCGGATCTGGGTTTCCTTGGTGTTGCGGACGATTTCGGCGGTTCTCATCGGGTCATCTGGCGGCGCGCCGTGCAAGCACGCCCGCCGCGCTCCTGGAGGTCGACCAAGTCTAACGCAAGGCGGATTCGAGCGCGGCGAGCATGGCGCGGTTTTCGTCGGGCGCGCCGATGGTCAGGCGCAGGCAGTTCTCCAGCATCGGATGGCCGCCGGAGAAATTCTTCACCAGCACCTTCTGGCGCTTCATGCTTTCGAATACCGCAGTGCCCGCGCCGGGGCCGCCTTCGATGCGCACGCAGATGAAGTTGGCCGCGGTCGGGTACTGCGTGAGGCCGCGCATGCGCGCCAGCGCGCCCCTGACCACCTCGCGCTCGGCCAGCACCCTGGCGGCCTGTTCATCGAGCACGTGCTTGTTTTCCAGGATCTTGATGGCCACCGCCTCGGCCAGCACGCTGATGTTGAACGGCGCGCGGGTCTTGTCGAATTCGCGGATCCACTGCGCGGGGCCGCCCACGTAGCCGAGGCGCACGCCGGCCAGGCTGATCTTGGACACCGTGCGCATGACCACCAGGTTGGGATACTCCGCCACCCGCGGCATGAAGGAATCGGTCGCGAACGGCTGGTAGGCCTCGTCGATCACCACCAGTCCCGGCGCGGCGCGCACGATGCGCTCGACCTCGGTTCTGGAAAACGGGCTTCCGGTCGGGTTGTTCGGATAGGCCAGCCAGACCAGCGCCGGCTTGTGCAGGGCCATGGCGGCAATGAACGCGTCGACATCCAGTGAAAAGTCGGGGCGCAGGGGTACCGGCACGAACCTCAACCGGTAGAACAAGGCATGCATCTGGAACATCACGAACGAGGGCGCCGGCGCCATCACGACCGCGCCTTCGCGCGCGCAGGCCGCGGTGATGAACTGGATGCATTCGTCGGATCCGTTGCCGCACAGCACCTCGCAGCCTTCGGGCACGCCCATCTTCTCCGCGATCAGCGCGCGCAGGCGGGTGAGCGAGGGCACCGGGTAGCGGTTCAGCGGCAATTTCGCGACCGCCTCGCCCACCTCGCGGGCCAGCCAGTCCGGCAGCGTGTAGGGGCTTTCCATGACGTCGAGCTTGACCATGCCGGTCGCGTCGGCCACGGGGTAGGCGCCCATGGCGAGGATTTCGGGCCTGATCACGGATTGAACGATGTTCATGATGTCGGGTTGCCATGCCTGGATTGAAACGGTTGACACGTGCGGCCGCCGCAGCGCGCCGCGGATAACTTGGCCGCGCGCGCCGCCTACGGGATGCGGTACTCGGCGGAGCGCGCGTGCGCCGGCAGCCCTTCGCCGTGCGCGAGTTCGGAGGCGATCCTGCCCAGACGCGCGGCGCCGGCGGCGGAGACCTTGATGATCGAGGAGCGCTTCTGGAAGTCGTAGACGCCGAGCGGCGAGGAGAACCGCGCGGTGCGCGAGGTCGGCAGCACATGGTTGGGCCCGGCGCAGTAGTCGCCCAGGGATTCGCTCGAATGGATGCCCATGAAGATGGCGCCGGCGTGGCGGATCCGCGGCAGCAGCGCGTCCGGGTCGGCCACCGAAAGTTCGAGGTGCTCGGGGGCGATGTCGTTGGCCACCGCACAGGCTTCGGCGAGATCGCGGGTGCGGATCAGGGCGCCGCGGCCGTTCATCGACTTGCTGATGATGTCGCGGCGCGGCATGCCGGCCAACAGGCGGTCGGCCGCCGCCGCCACGCTGTCGATGTAGGCGGGGTCGGGGCACAGCAGGATCGCCTGGGCGATTTCGTCGTGCTCGGCCTGGCTGAACAGATCCATGGCCACCCAATCGGGATCGGCGCTGCCGTCGGCGATGACGAGTATCTCCGACGGCCCGGCGATCATGTCGATGCCCACCGTGCCGAAAACGCGCCGCTTGGCTGCCGCCACGTAGGCGTTGCCGGGCCCGACGATCTTGTCGACCTGCGGGATGCTGGCCGTCCCGTAGGCCAGCGCGCCGACCGCCTGCGCCCCGCCGATGGTATAGATCACATCCACGCCGGCGATCGCCGCGGCCGCAAGGACAAGTGGGTTGGTCTGCCCGCCGGGCGCCGGGGAGACCATGATGAGCTCGGCGACGCCGGCCACCTTGGCCGGGATCGCGTTCATCAGGAGCGAACTCGGATACGCGGCCTTGCCGCCCGGCACATACAGTCCGGCACGGTCGAGCGGGGTGACATTCTGGCCGAGTTCGGTGCCGTCGGCTTCGGTGTAGCGCCACGACGAGGTCGCCTGGCGCAGGTGGTAGGCACGAATCCGCTCGGCGGCCGCCTCCAGCGCGGCGCGCCGGGCGGCGGGCAATGCGGCCAGCGCGGCATGCGTGCGCTCGGCGGGGATGCGCAGGTCGTCCATCGACCGCGCCTCGATCCCGTCGAAGCGCCGTGTGTACTCGATGACCGCGGCGTCGCCGCGGGCCCGTACATCGGCCAGGATGGCCTGCGCGGCCCGCTCGACGCCCTCATCGGTTTCCTCCGAGTAGGCCAGGAGCGCGCGCAACTGCGCCGCGAAGCCCGGTTGGGCGCTGTCGAGGCGGCGGATGGAGAGGGTCATGTGACGGCCTTCGCGAAGGCATCGATCAGCGTCTGCACCGCCGGGCGCTTGGTCTTGAGCGATGCCTGGTTGACGATCAGGCGCGAGGACACGGCGCAGATCTCCTCCACGGCGCGCAGGCGGTTGGCCTTGAGGGTCGCACCGGTCGAGACAATGTCGACGATCACCTCCGCCAGTCCCGTGAGGGGGGCCAGTTCCATGGCGCCGTACAGCTTGATCAGGTCCACGTGCATGCCCTTGGCGGCGAAATGTTCGCGCGCCACGCTGACGAACTTGGTCGCCACACGGATGCGCGCGCCGCGCCGCACGGCGGTTTCGTAGTCGAATGCCTCGGGCACGGCGACCATCATGCGGCAGCGGCCGATCTTCAGGTCGAGGGGCCGGTACAGGCCGGCGCCACCGATGCCGGCTTCATGTTCGCGCAGGATGTCCGACCCGGCCACGCCTACGTCGGCCGCGCCATATTGCACATAGGTCGGCACGTCGGACGCGCGCACGATGATGATGCGCACATCCGGCAGGTTGGTCTCGAGGATGAGCTTGCGCGACTTGTCGGGATCTTCCGCGACCCGGATGCCGAGGGCCTCCAGAAGCGGCAGGGTTTCCTCGAAAATGCGCCCTTTGGACAGGGCCAGGGTGATCACGTGGCTGCTACCGGCAAAACTTCGATTTTAATCGACAAACGCCTGCCCCGGCACCAGGGCGCCGTGCTGCCGGTGGGGGGCGCGGGCCCGCTAGCGGCGCCGCTCTATGCGCGCGCCCACCGCGGAGAGCTTGGCTTCGAGGGCCTCATAGCCGCGGTCGAGGTGATAGATGCGATCGATCACGGTCTCGCCGTCGGCGACCAGACCCGCCACCACCAGGGAGGCCGACGCGCGCAGGTCGGTGGCCATGACGGTGGCCCCGGTGAGGTTGCGCACCCCCTTGACCACCGCGGTATTGCCCTCGATCTCGATCCGCGCCCCCAGGCGCATCAGTTCCTGGGCATGCATGAAGCGGTTCTCGAAGATGGTTTCGGTGACCACGCCGGTGCCTTCGGCGATCGCGTTCAGGGCCATGAATTGCGCCTGCATGTCGGTCGGAAAGGCCGGATAGGGCGCGGTACGCAGATTGACCGCGCGCGGGCGCCGCCGCGCGACGATGCGGATGCGGTCGGTGTGCACCTCGACGCGTGCGCCGCTTTCGCCGAGCTTGTCGATCACCGCCTCCAGGGTATCGGGCTGCGCGTGGGTCAGCACGACATCGCCGCCCGCCGCCGCCACCGCGGTCAGGAAGGTGCCGGTCTCGACGCGGTCTGCCATCACCCGGAAGCGCGCGCCATGCAGGCGCTCGACCCCGCGGACGACGATGCGGTCGGTGCCCGCGCCATTGACGCGCGCGCCCATGGCGTTGAGGCAATTGGCGAGATCGACCACCTCCGGCTCGCGCGCGGCGTTTTCGATGACCGTCTCCCCCTCGGCCAGGGTCGCGGCCATCATGAGGTTCTCGGTGCCGGTGACCGTGACCAGGTCGGTCACGATGCGCGTGCCCTTGAGGCGGCGCGCGGTGGCCACGATGTAGCCGTGCTCGATGCGGATGTCCGCGCCGAGGGCCTGCAGGCCCTTGATGTGCTGGTCGACGGGGCGGGCGCCGATGGCGCATCCGCCGGGCAGGGACACACGCGCCGTGCCGAAGCGGGCGACCATCGGGCCCAGCACCAGGATCGAGGCCCGCATGGTCTTGACCAGGTCATAGGGCGCCTCGAGCCGGTCGACCTGCGAGGCTTCAAGTCTCAGGCCGCCGCCGTCTCGCGCGACCTTGACGCCCATCTGGGCCAGCAGGCGCTGCATGGTCGCGACGTCATGCAGGGCAGGGACATTGTCGACTTCCAGCGCGTCGGCAGCCAGGAGGCTCGCGCAGAGGATCGGCAGGGCCGCGTTCTTGGCGCCCGAAATCGGGATCTCGCCACGCAGGCGCAGGCCGCCCTGCAATACCAGTTTGTCCATTGTCGCGACTCAGGCGGCCTTCCATTCCGCGGGCGTCAGGGTCTTCATGGACAGGGCATGGATCTCGTTGCCCATTTGCGCGCCGAGCGCCTTGTTGACCAGCTGATGCCGGCCGACGCGCGACTTGCCCTCGAAGGCGGCGCTCACGATCACCGCCTCGAAATGGGCGCCGTCGCCCTGCACTTCGAGATGTTCGCAAGCCAATCCCCGCGCGATCAGGTCGCGCACATACTCCGGTGTCACCATGGTGTGCCCTCAATGCCTCAGTTTGTAGCCGCGTTCGAGCATGACCAGCAAGGCCAGCGCCGTTACGGCGAAGCTCGCGCCCACGACGGCGAGCGAGAGCCACGGCGAAACGTCACTTTGCCCGAAAAAGCCGTAACGAAAACCGTCAATCATGAAGAAAAACGGGTTGAAATGCGACACTTTCTGCCAAAAGGGCGGCAGCGAGTGGATGGAATAGAACACGCCCGACAGGAAGGTGGCCGGCAGGATGAAGAAATTCTGGAATGCGGCAATGTGGTCGAACTTATCCGCGAGAATGCCGGCGAACATGCCGATGGATGCCATGAAAGCGCAGCCGAGCAGCGCGAACACCGCGATCCAGACCGGCGCGCGCAGGGGCGGCCAGGCGAACACCAGGGTGACGGCCATCACGCCCGCGCCCACGCACAGCCCGCGCACGATCGCCGCGATTACATAGGCGCCGAAGAACTCCACATGCGAGATCGGTGGCAGCAGCACGAACACCAGGTTGCCGGTGACCTTGGACTGGATCAGCGACGAGGAACTGTTGGCGAAGGCGTTCTGCAGCATCGACATCATGACCAGACCCGGCGCGAGGAACGCGGCATAGCCGACGTCCGCATACACCTTGACGTGCGACTCGAGCACATGGGAAAAGATCAGCAGGTAGAGCAGCGCGGTCAACACCGGCGCCATGACCGTCTGCGCGCTCACCTTCCAGAAGCGCAGCAACTCCTTGTACAGCAGGGTGGAAAAGCCGCTGCCGACCGGCGGACGCTCCGGCGCGGTCATGCCGCCGCACCCTCCATGATCTGCACGAACACGTCCTCCAGGTCGGGAGATTCGATGGCGAGATCCTCGATATGCAGGCCGCGCGTTCGCACCGGTGCAAGAATCGACTCCACCTGGTCGAAACCCGCAAGCCGGAACCGGTAGGTCCCGGCGGACTCGCGCGGCGACAGCGCCAGCACCTCGGCCGGCAAGGCACCGGCCACCTTCAGCCGCAGATAGGCGCTGGCATGATGCTTGAGCAGGTCGGCCGTCGGGGCCAGCGCCACCACACGCCCGGCCTTGAGCATGGCGATGCGGCCGCACAGTGCTTCGGCCTCCTCGAGGTAATGCGTGGTCAGCACGATGGTGTGGCCGTCGCGGTTCAGGCGCGCAACGAACTTCCAGAGCGTTTGCCGCAGTTCGACGTCGACGCCGGCGGTCGGCTCGTCGAGCACGATCACCGGCGGCCGGTGCACCAGAGCCTGCGCGACCAGCACGCGCCGCTTCATGCCGCCGGACAGGCTGCGCATGTTGGCGTTGGCCTTGTCTTCCAGCCCCAGATTGGCGAGGATTTCGTCGATCCAGGCGTCATTGCGGTGCAGGCCGAAGTATCCGGACTGGAAGCGCAGGGTTTCGCGCACCGTGAAAAAAGGGTCGAACACGAGTTCCTGCGGGACTACACCCAGATTGCTGCGGGCAAGCCGGTAATCGCTCACGACATCGTGGCCCATCACGCATACCCGGCCGGCATCGGCGCGCGTCAGGCCGGCGATCACCGATATCAGCGTGGTCTTGCCGGCCCCGTTCGGCCCCAACAGTCCGAAGAACTCGCCGCCTTCGACGCTCAGGTCGACACCGTCAAGCGCCACCAGGGCGCCGTATCGCTTGCTGAGCTGACGAACTTCGATGGCAGGCATCACGACGCGGATTCCGGCGGGCTTGCGGCTGCGGGACAAGCGCGGGGCGCTGCGCCCCCGACGCGGGCGCCCCCGCGAGCGCTAGCCAAGCGCGAGGGCCTCGACCCCGTACAGGCGGGCGATCCGCCGGATCGCCTCGGGGGCGTTGATGACCTTGAGTTCGCCCTGCCCCAGCCTTGCGGCATGACGGCGCCATTCGTTGACGCAGGCCAGCACGCTGGAATCGCATTCCGCGACCGCGCCCAGGTCGATTTCACGCTCGCCGCCGCGCAGGGCCGCCAGGCCCGCCTCGATGAGCCGCGGAGCATCGGCCATCGTGACTCTCTCTGGTAAACGGAACGTCATGGACACCTTGCTTGCATGGCCCGGGGAGGCCCGGGAAGGCACTGAGGGGCGCCGACCGCACGCCGGGCGGACGGCTGCAACGCGCGCCTCCCGGTCGTGCCGGATCAGGACTTGGCCTTGGCCTCGATGGCCTTGTTCTTGGCCGCTAGCGCCTTGATCAGGCCGTCGATGCCATTGCTGCTGATCTCGGCGCTGAACTGGTTCTTGTAAGTCTCGACCAGCCGCGCGCCGAACACGTTGATGTCGACCACTTTCCAGGCGCCGTCGAAACGCTCGACATAGTAGTCGATCTGGATGGGCTCGCCCTTGCCGGGCTTGACCGTGGAACGAACCACCGCCTCGGGGTCGCCGGGCTGCATGCGCAGGGGCTTGTACTCGATCACGGTATCGGGACGATAGGTCGAGAACGCGCCGGAATAGGTGTTGGTCAACAGGCCCTTGAACTCCCGGGCCAGCGCAGACTGCTGTTCCGGCGTCGCCTTGGCCCAATGGCGCCCGACCGCGGATTGCGTCATGCGCATGAAGTTCACGTACGGGACGATCTTGGTATCGACCAAAAGGTTGATCTTGTGGCGATTGCCGCCCTGGATATCCTTGTCGGCCTTGATCACCGAGGTGATTTCATCGACGATCCGCTTGATGATGACATCGGGCGGGTCTTGCGCGGCTGACATCCCGGCAAAGCAGGAGAGTGCGATCCCGACTGCGGTGGAGAGCAGAAATCTCTTGATCATGTCCATGGAGGCAAGGCGATTGAGTTGGGCCGCTAGTGGGCAAGTCCTGCAATGATACGCAAGCTGTCCTCCCGGGCTGCGGCGTCTTGCGCAGCGTCGCCGCGCGTGGCGGCGGCCTCGGTGGCGTCGGTGCGCTGGTTGGCGTCGCCGACCCACA
>CANGUJ010000071.1 GCA_947456845.1 Burkholderiales bacterium
GTTGCCCCGTGAAGGCGCAGCGGTGATTGTCTGCAACCATGTCAGCTTCGTTGACGCGCTGGTCATCATGGCCGCCTGCAAGCGCCCGATCCGCTTCGTGATGGACCACCGCGTCTTCGCCTGGCCCGTGCTCAACTTCGTCTTCCGCACCAGCCGCGCCATCCCCATTGCCCCGGCAAAGGAGGACGCGGGGATGCTGGAGAAGGCTTTCGGAGAAGTCGGTCGCGCGCTCGCGGCCGGGGAGCTGGTCGGCATCTTTCCTGAAGGCGGGATCACCGCCGACGGCAGCATCCGCCCTTTCCGCCCCGGCATCGCGCGCATCCTGGCACACAACCCGGTGCCGGTGGTGCCGCTGGCGCTGCGCGGGCTGTGGGGCAGCTTCTTCTCGCGCAAGCACGGCCCGGCCATGACCCGGCCTTTCTGCCGCGGCATGTCCTCGCGAATCGAACTCGTCATCGGCGCGGCGATCCCCGCCGCCGACGCGACGCCGGAGCGGTTGCAGGCCGCCGTCACGGCGCTGCGCGGCAGTGCCGCCTGAGCCGGCATCGCGTCGGCTTGCGCCGCAACGGCGGCTTCAGGCGAATGCCGGCTGCGTATACTTTCCTTACCCGCCGCGCCTTCCGCGCGTCGCGGAACATTCCAGGAGACAGCCATGCCCGCCCACACCCGCCCGCACCAGGTCTCGCCGACAAACCCCGACCTGCACGAGATCCAGACCCGCCCCGAGCGCCGCGTCGACATGCCCTACGCGCCCGCGATGCGGGTGGTGGGCGGCGCCGACCTGCTGTTCATCTCCGGCGCCACGCCTTCGCCGCTGTATCACCGCCACCCGCACGAACTGCACGAGCACGACCATCCCGCGTCGATCCGCGAGCAGGCGCGGCGCGCCATGGAGAACGTCCGCGGCATCCTCGAGCACGAGGGACTGCGCTGGACCGATGTAATCAAGGTCACCAAGTACCTGACGGACATGCGCGACATGGACGGCCTGGTGACGGTGATGGCCGAGTATTTCGGCGACTGGACCCCGGCCAGCACCACGGTATGCGTGAACCAGCTCTCCACGCCGGGCGCGCGGGTGGAACTCGAGATGGTGGCCGCCTATCCGAAGCGCTGAAGTCGCGCAGGCAGGGCCTGGTCCTGCGCCGCCGGCGGCCCGTCTCCGCGCGCGCCGATCCGCGGGTATCGGCTGCATGCAAGGTCTGAAGCCATGATTGAAATGCGCCCCTTTATCATCGCCCCGTGGCTCTTGGCCAGCGCCGCGTTCGGCCACGCGGCGTTGCCCCCGAAGTACCTCGAAGTCGACGAGTTCGGCAAGTGCCTTGCGGAGCAATCCAAGGGCACATACACGGCCTGGTGCATGCCGGTGAAGCGGCCCAAGGCATGCCCCAGGCCAAGTTGGGAGCAATTGCGCACGCTGAAGGGGCGGGATGCGGTGCCGCCTTGCCCTGCCAAGGCGCCCGGCTAGTTCGAGCGGGCCGGGTCAGGCTTCGCCGTATCGCACCGGTCGGCGATGCGCTGCCGGCGGCGGTTATGCTCCGGGCGCGCGCTGCGTGAGAATGCAAGACCCGGGCGCGCCGCCGCCCACCCCCCAATTGGAGAGTTGCCATGACCATCGCCGAATCCTGCATCATCGTCGCCTGTTTCCTGCCCATCGTCTGCGCCGGCATCGCCAAATGGAAGGGCTTCGGCAGGCCGCGCCGCGAAGGCGGCTTCGACAACCACAACCCGCGCCAGTGGCTGGCCGGGCTCGAAGGCTGGCAGGCGCGCGCCAACGCCGCCCAGCAGAACAGTTTCGAGGCCCTGCCGCTGTTCATCGCGGGGGTATTGGTGGCCGGGCGCGCGGGCGGGGCGCAGGCCGCCGTCGACATGCTCGCCGCGTTGTTCATCGCCGCGCGCGCCGGCTACATCGGCGCCTATCTGGCCGATCGCGCCAACCTGCGCACGCTGCTGTGGCTCGCGGGCGTGGCCTGCAGCGTGGCGTTGTTTTTCGTCCGCTAGGCGGCGCGCATGTACCCGTGGGCCGGTATGACCCCACGCCTGGCCCGGGCCGTACTCGGGCACAATAAGGGGCATCTCCACGCGCTGGCGGCCGGTCGGCCATGGCGCCTTGCCTCGCGGTGCTGTTCGGCATGCCTCGACAAAAACGGGAGTTCGTGATTGAAACGGTCCAGGACGATTCCGCTTGCCGTGATCGGCACACTGACCCTGGTCGCAGGCAGTGAAAAGGCGCGCGAGGAGGCGCCAATGCGGCTCACGCAGGAGTTCTATTCCAGCCGCGACGACTGCGAGAAGGACTGGGGTCCCGAACCGGAAAACTGCACGCCGACCGAGGCGCCGGCCAATTTCGACGAGTCGCGGGTGAGTGACCACAGCCGCACAGGCTATGGCTTCGTCGGCCCGCGCTACTACTGGGATCGTTCCATAGCCCATCCGGTCGCGGTGCTGCCGAACGGCCAGACCCGCGTGATCACCGGGTCGCGTTTCGCGCGCGGCGCACCCTCGACCGCCAAGGCGGCCTCGGTGACCCCGGTCTCGCGCGGCGGCTTCGGTCGTTCGGCCCACGCCTCCTCCTCGGGAGGCTGAAAGAGATGGAACGGGTGCCCATCACGCCGCGCCCCCATCTTGCCCGGCGCCTCGAATCCATCGGGCTGTCGTTCCACTCGTGGGACGACTACTGGAAGGAAGACGTCTGCTATCGCTTCACCCTCGCGCAGGTTGAAACCATCGAGGCAGCCGCCGAGGAGTTGCACGGCATGTGCGTGGCCGCGGCACGCCACGTGGTAGCGCAGGGGCGCCTGGAACAGCTTGGCATTCCAGAGCCCTGCTGGGATGCCATTGCCGATTCCCTGCGCCGCGAGGAGTTCAGCGTTTACGGGCGCTTCGACCTTGCCTATGACGGCGCCGGGCCGCCCAAGCTGCTCGAATACAACGCCGACACGCCGACCTCGCTGCTCGAATCGGCGGTCGCGCAGTGGTACTGGCTGGAGGATTGCTGCCCGAACGCCGACCAGTTCAATTCGCTGCACGAGCGTCTGGTCGAGCGTTGGCGTTCGTTGCCTGGCGCCGGCCCGGTGCACCTGGCGTCGCTGCGCGACAACGAGGAGGACTGGGTGACCACCACCTACATGCAGGACACCGTCACGCAGGCCGGACGCGCGGCGAAATACCTGCACATCGAGGATATCGGCTGGGACGCGGGCAGGGAGGCCTACGTCGACCTCGAAGGCGAGGCGATCGAGACTTTGTTCAAGCTCTATCCGTGGGAATGGATGCTGCGCGAGGAATTCGGCGCGCACGTTGCCGGCAGCGGCACGCGCTTCGTCGAACCGCTGTGGAAATCGCTGCTCTCGTGCAAGGGCATCCTGCCGGTGCTGTGGGAACTCTATCCCGGCCATCCCAACCTGCTGCCTGCCTACTTCGAGCCCGGGCGACTCGACGCGTTCGTGAAGAAACCGCTCTACTCGCGCGAGGGCGCCAACATCGAATTGCATGCGGGCGGTCGAGTATTGACCGGCGCGCCCGGCGACTACGGCGCCGAGGGCTTCGTCTACCAGGGCGCGGCGGCCATGCGCGAATTCGGCGGCAGGTATCCGGTGATCGGCGCCTGGATCGTCGGCCGCGAACCAGCCGGCATGTGCATCCGCGAGGACCGCGCGCCGATCACCACCAACATGAGCAACTTCGTACCCCACTACTTCACCTGAAGGAAGCGCCCTTGCACGCCTTTCTCGCTTTTCTCTCCTACTTTGCGACCGCAGTCGCGCTGCTCGCGGCCTTCGTGTTTCTATACGTCAGGTTCACGCCCTACAACGAATTCGCCCTGATCGCGCAGAACAACCAGGCCGCTGCCATCACGCTGGCCGGTGCGGCGCTCGGCTTCACCTTCCCGCTGCTCTCGTCCATCTATTTCACGCAAGGCCTGCTGGAAATGGCGAAATGGGCGACCGTCACCTGCGTGATTCAGTTGCTGGTGTTCACGGTCATGCGCCGCCAGGCCAGGCATATCGAGGCCGGACACACCGCGGCGGCCATACTCCTGGCCTCGCTGTCGGTCTGCGTCGGACTCATCAATGCCCTTTGCATCAGCCACTGACACTGCGACTGACGCCCTGCTCCTGCGCGGGGGCGCCCGGCGAAGAGGCCTGGCGGACTCGGCTACAGCTGGATCAGCACCTTCGCATTCGCCCCCGCCTCCACCCGTTCATGCGCCGCGACGATCTCGTCGAGCCGGTAGAGCGCCGGTTCCGGATGCGTCAACAGGCCCGCCTCGAGCAGCTGCGTCACGCCCGCGATGGTCTCGCGCATCTGCTGGGCGGGCAGGCGATAGACGATGAAGAAATACATGGTCACGAAGTTGGTGATCATCGGCCCGAAGGGCACGCTCACGTCCCTGGCGTTGGAGCCGTAGATCACCGCCTTGCCGCCGAACTCGAGCCAGGCGGCGTAGTGCCGGCCGTTGCCGGCGCCGTCGAGGTCGATGATGCAGGACGCGCCGCGGCCGCCCGTCAGTGCCTTGACGCGCGAGGCGACGTCTTCCTCGCGGTAGTTGAGCGTCTCGTGCGCGCCGGCCGCGCGCGCGATGGCGGCCTTGGCGGGGCTGCTGATGAGGGCGATCACGCGCGCCCCCGCGATTCTCGCCAGCTGCGTGGCGTAGTGGCCCACGCTGCCGGCAGCGCCGGCGACGATCACCGTGCGGCCGATCAGGCTGCCGCACGCCGCCACCGCGTGGAACGCCGTCATCAGGGGTATGCCGATCGAGGCGCCCGCCTCGAAGGATACGCCGGCGGGCAGCGGGACCGCCTGCGCCGCGGGCAATGCGATGTACTCGGCGGCGGTGCCGAATGGCCGTTCCCACTGGCCGTTGTAGACCCACACGCGGCGGCCGGCGAGCGCACCATCGACGCCCGCGCCGAGGGCGTCGATCACCCCGGCGCCGTCGCTGTGCGGCACGGTGACGGGAAAATTCCAGCCACGGTTGGACGCGCCGCTGCGCGACTTCACGTCGGAGGGGTTGGCGCCCGAGAAGGCAAGCCTGACGCGCACTTCCCCGGGACCGGGTTGCGGAGTGGGCAATTCCTCGATTCTGAGGACTTCGGCGGCGGGGCCGGTGGTCTTGTAGGTGGCTGCGCGCATGGCGGTGGCGGATTGTGATGAAGGTTTGAAAGAGGGCGGCGCGTCAGTCTTCGAGCACCGGTGGGTCGAACCAGTTGGTGAGCGAAATGCCGCCGTCGATCACGATCGCGGCGCCGGTCACGTAGCCGGAAATGCGGTTCGAGAGCACGGCCAGCGCGAGCGGCGCCAGGTCGTCGCTCCTGCCCAGGCGGCCGAGCGGGATATGGCGCGCCAGCGTCGGGTCGGCCACGAACCCGCCGGCGGCGATCGCGCCCGGCACCAGCGCGTTGACGCGGATGTTGTAGCGCCCGAGGGTCTTGGCGAACTCCTTGACCAGCATGGCCAGCGCCGCCTTGGAGGTGCTGTAATGCGGCAGGTTGCGCGGCGTCTCGGCATGCAGCGAGGTGAGGTAGAGCATGGAGCCCGGCACACCGGCCGCGATCAGTGCCCTGGAGACCTCGCGCCCGAGATGGAAGCCGGCATCGACATTGACCGCGCGCATGCGTTCCCAGGTGTCGTCGGTGACCGCCAGCGCATGGTCGGCCTCGCGGCGCGGCGGCGCGGCGCTGTGCACGAAATGCGTGATCAGGCCCAGCGCGGACCTGCTGTCGGCCAGCAGGCGGTCGCATTCGGCGCGCAAGGCAAGATCGCCCACCCAGGGAATCGCCAGGCCGGGTTGCGCCGCGGCGGCCACGGCGGCGGCGACCGTCTCGGCCTTGATGTCGGCAAAGACGGTGCGCACGCCCTCGCCCACCAGGGCGAGCGCGACGGCGCGGCCAATGCCGTTGCCGGCGCCGGTGACCAGCGCGGTTTCGCGCGCAGGGTCGAAGGGGGCATCGAAAATCGGCATCGCTAGCGCGCCGCCTGTGCGAAGGACACGTCGGGCGTCATGAAGATCGCCGGCATGGCATGGCGGCAGGCGATGGCGGGGTCGACGACGGGCATGCTTCCTCCTTGGTGGGCAAGATAACGATTCGCGGCCGGCGGCGTGGCCCGGCGGGCGTGCCATCCTACGCCATGTGGATCGGGAGCGTTACGCGGCGGGCAGGGGCGCGAACCACAATACCCCGAGAAACGCGCCACTGACCCCGCAGAGCACGGGCGCCAGGCGCAAGGCAAAACCGGCATCGCCGGCCGTGTAGGCGGCGACCACTTTGGACAAGCCGTTGGCCACCACCGCGATGCCGACCGGCAGCGCGAGCACACGGACGGCCGCCCCCGATGGCACTTCGGGGGCCTGCACCAGAAGCGCCGCTACCGCCGCGTGCAGGTCGGCCAGCCCGGCAAAACCGGCCGCCACCGCCAGACCGCCCGTGCCGAAGCGCAGCTTCAGCCATTGCGCGGCGAACTGCACCAGCGTGAGTACCATGGCGATCGCCAGGGCCTCCCTGAGACTGATCGCGGAGCGCTGGGGATCGGGCTTCGCCGCATGCCCGGCGGCGCGAGCGCCGGGCAGCGCGCAGGCCGCCGCCACCAGCGCACCGCACAACGCCGGCAACCAGAGCGCGGCGACCCAGTCGGGCCGCACCGTCCCGGCCACCATCAGCAGGAGGACCATGGTCGCGACATTCGAGGCGATGGCGGCGCGCATGCAGCCGGCGCGTTCCGCCGGATGCCGCCTGGCGCGCGCTGCCATGGTCGCGATGGTGGCCGTGCTCGACACGAAGCCGGAAAAGAACCCCGCCAATACCAGCCCGTGACGCTCCCCCAGCAGCCGTTTGGCGACATGCCCCATTGCCTGCAGCACGAGCAGCACCACGACCAGCCGCGCCAGCAAGTGCGGATTGAGGAATTCGCCCACCATCGGCCGGTTCGGCAGCAGCGGCAACACCGCCAGCGCGATGCCGGTCAGGATCAGCGCGTCGCGCAACTCGCCCTGGGTCAGCCAGTCGGTGGAAAAGCGGTGCAAGTGTTCGCGCGCGGCGAGCAGCAGGGTGACCATCGCCCCGACCGCCGCTGCGAGGGCGGGCGAGGCGATCGCCGTCGCGCCCAGCAGGTAAGCCACGAACAGCGCCACCTCGGTGGTCGCGCCCGGGTCGCCGGGGCGTGTACGCGCGTAGGCCAGCAGGGTCAGGCCCGCCACCAGCACGGCCCCGAGGAGGACGACGCCGTCGATGCCGCTCGCCTGCGCGAGCCCGCCCGCCAGGCAGGTCAGGGCGAAGGTGCGGATGCCGGCGAAACGCCGGTCCGCGCCGGTGCCCTTGCGCCGCTCGCGCTCGACGCCCATCAACAGGCCGATGCCCAGGGACACCAGCAGGCCGCCGACCTCCTGAGTCAATTCCATCGCCCGCCTCGCGCCGTCGCCCAACCCTTCCGCGGGCCAGGCATGCTCAGTGCTGGCCGTCCGGCAGGCTGACCACCAGCCCGTCGAGCGCTTCGGTGACACGGATCTGGCATGCCAGCCGTGAATTGGGGCGCGTATCGGCGCCGCAGGCGAGCATGCTCCTTTCCATGTCGCCCGGCGCGCCGGTGCGCGCCAGCCAGGCCTGGTCCACGTACACATGGCAGGTGGCGCAGGCACACTCCCCGCCGCAGTCGGCGTCGATGCCCGGTACGCCGTTATAGACGGCCCCGCGCATGACCGAATCGCCGACGGGCACCTCGATCGCGTGGCGCTTGCCGCCGTGTTCTATGTAAGTCACCCTGGGCATGCGCGGTTTCCTCCGTGCGGTCTGGCGTGCCGGGCCATGCCGCTTCAGCCGATGCGCGCCGGGATCACTACCGGCATGGCGGTGAACCCGTGCACGAAATTGGATCTGGTGCGGGTCGGCTCGCCCGCCACCTCGATGCGCGGAAAGCGCTTGAGGATCTCCTCCCACAGCACGGTGAGCTGCAATTCCGCCAGCCGGTTGCCGACGCAGCGATGGATGCCGAAACCGAAGGCGATGTGCGCCCGCGGACGCGCGCGGTCGATGATGAAGCGGTCCGGTTCCTCGATGGCCTCCGGGTCGCGGTTGCCCGACAGATACCACATCACCACCTTGTCACCCTTGCGGATCTGCTTGCCGCCCAGCTCGACATCGGCCAGCGCGGTGCGGCGCATGTGCGCCAGTGGCGTCTGCCAGCGGATGATCTCCGGCACCAGGCTCGACACCAGCGCCGGATTGGCGCGCAGCTTTTCGTACTGGTCCGGATGGCGGTTCAAGGCAAGCAGGCCGCCGCTGATCGAGTTGCGCGTGGTGTCGTTGCCACCGACGATGAGCAGGATGAGGTTGCCGAGAAACTCGTCGGGGGACATGTGCCGGGTGGACGGCGCATGGGCCAGCATGGAGATCAGGTCGTTTGCGGGCGGCGCGTTGACGCGCTCGTTCCACAGGCGGGTGAAATAGGCGAGGCACTTGCCGAGTTCGGCCAGGCGCATCTCCCATGAAGTGACCGGCCCGTTGCCGTCGGGATCGCCGGTGGCCATGTCGGACCACCAGGTGAGCAGCCGGCGGTCCTCGAACGGGAAGTCGAACAGGGTCGCGAGCATTTGCGTGGTCAGCTCCACCGACACCCGCTCCACCCAGTCGAACTGCGCGCCGACCGGCAGGCCGTCGAGGATGCGGCAGGCGCGCGCACGGATGGTCGGTTCGAGCATGGCCAGGTTGGCGGGCGCGACCATCGGGGTGACCGCGCGGCGCTGCTCGTCGTGGCGCGGCGGGTCCATCGCGATGAAGCTGGGAAACATCTCCGCCCGCGGGCGCTCGGCCAGGGAAATCCCGCCTATGCGCGCTTCCGAGGAAAACACCGCATGGTTGGTATCCACCGCCATGATGTCCTTGTAGCGCGTCACCGACCAGTAGGGGCCATAGCGCTTGCTTACCGCGCGATGTACCGGGTCTTCAAGGCGCAGTCGTTCGAAGTAGAAGCCGACGACGTCCTGCTCGAACAGGTAGCCCTTGGACACATCGATGTCCGCAAGCGGCATCGCCCAGGCGCGCGCGCGTTCCGGATGATCGGCTAGCATATGCATCGAGGGCTTCGTTCGTTGGCCTGAGGCGAAGACTACCGCAATCGGCCGGGGAATAAATGCCGCCGTGCGGCGTTTGCGCCTTCGAGCCGCGCGCGCCGCGCGACCGGCATCCGCCGCGCCCGGCGCCCGCTTCGCCCGCCCGATACCAAAGCGTCATCCCATCCTGAAGGAGTCGCCGTGCAGATATCCGTCCGCCTCATCGCCGCCATCGTGCTGGCCGCCGCCAGCCTCGCCGCCAGCGCGCAGACCGCCCTGCGGGTGCGCGGCACCATCACCGCCATTGATGCCGCCGGCATCTCGGTGAAGTCGCGCAGCGGCGAAGACCTGCGGATCGCGCTGGCCGACAACCTCGCCGTGGCCGTGGCGACCGCCGCGAAATTCGAGGACATCAAACCCGGCGACTACGTGGGCTCCGCCGCGATGCGCGGGGCGGACGGCAGGCTGACCGCGCTGGAGGTGCATTACCTCGCGCCCAACGTGCCCGGCGGCCACACCGACTGGGACCTGGCGCCCGGCTCGACGATGACCAACGCCAATGTGGCCGAGGCCCTGGTGGGCGCCACCGGCGTGCGCGAACTCACCCTCAGGTACAAGGATGGCGAGCAGAAGATCGTGGTGCCCGTCCAGGCGCCGATCGTGAGAGCCATTCCCGGCGCGCGCGCCGACCTGAAGGTGGGTGAATACGTGTTCATCGCCGCGCAGTCGGCGCCCGACGGCAGGCTCACGGCGCAGCGCATCCAGGTCAGCCGCGACGGCATCAAGCCGCCACAGTAAGCGACCCGCACCAGGCAGCACTGCGCGGGACTGGGCAGGCCCGGGCAGCGGCCGCCGGGTCCAGCCCCTGGAGTGGGCCGCACGGTCGTCGCGCGGCCGGGCGGCGCCCCCTTACTCGAGGCGGATGTTCGCCGCCTTGATTACCGCGCCCCAGCGGGCGAGTTCGGCCTGCAGGAACCGGTCCGCGGCCTCGGGGGAACTGCCGATCACCTCGGAGCCGCCGTCAACCAGGCGCTGGCGGATCTCCGGGATCGCGAGAATCTTCACCAGTTCGGCATTGAGGCGGTTGACGATGTCGCGCGGCGTGCCCGGTGGCGCAAGCACCCCGAACCATGCCACCGCCTCGAAGTCCCGCACGCCGGCCTCGGACAGCGAAGGCACGTCGGGCAGCAGCGGGTGGCGCTTGAGGCTGGAGACGGCGAGCGGGCGCAGCTTGCCGGACTTGAAGTGCGGCAGGAGCGCGACGATGTTGTCGAACATCACCTGGATCTGGCCGCCCATGAGGTCGAGGTGCGCCGCCGCCGATCCCTTGTAGGGCACATGCTGCATGCTGATGCCGGCGTCGAGCTTGAGCTTTTCGCCGGTCAGATGGTGCGAGGTGCCGTTGCCGAGCGAACCGAAGTTCACGCGCCCGGGATTGGCCTTGGCATAGTCGATGAACTCGCGCACCGTCCTGGGCGGGAAATTCAGGTTGGCCGCGAAGCCGAGCGGAGAGTTGGTCAGCACCGTCACCGAGGCAAACGCCGCGGTGTCGTACTTGAGCGACGGATAGGCCGTGGCGGTGATCGGCGTGGCGGCGGTCGACAGCAGCAGGGTGTAGCCGTCGGGCGGCGACTTGGCGACAAACTCGCTGCCGATGGTGCCGCCGGCGCCGGGCCGGTTTTCGACCACGAAGGGCTGCCCCATCGCCAGGGTGAGTCGCTCGGCCATGGTGCGTCCGAGAATGTCGGAGGTCGCCCCGGTGGCGAACGGCACGATCAGCTTCACCGGCCGGTTCGGGTATGGCTGCGCGGGCGCGCTTGCGGCGGCGATAAGCGATGCGAGAGCGGCTACCGCCAGGGCGGTGCGCACGAATGGCTTGGTCAACATGGTCTCCTTGATCGGGTGGGTCGTGTGGCCCGCGACAGCGGGGCGCTTGGGGTCGGGAACCATCAGGCGGCCTGCGCTTGCGCCGCCTGGCGCTCCAGGGTGGTGGTGCGGCGCAGGTCGCGCCGCGCGGCCAGATCGTAGCGCCGCCCGCGATGCAGCGTGGAACGGTTGTCCCACATCACATAGTCGCCGGCGCGCCACTTGTGGCGGTAGACGAACTGTCGCTGGGTGGCATGCTCGATCAGGTCGGCGATCAGCACGCGCGCCTCCGGCACCGTCAGGCCGCTGACGCGATCGCAATGCACGCCGACGAACAAAAGCTTGCGCCCGGAGGAAGGATGCATGCGCACCAGCGGCCACTCGGCCGGCGGAAACCGGTTCAGCTGCTCCGGAGTGTATTTGTCGTCGCCCAGCATGATGCGCGAGTGGAAGGTCGAATGATGCGCGGTGCGCCCCTCGACCGCGGCGCGCAGGTCGTCCGGCAAGGCATCCCAGGCGGCGCGCAGGTCGGCCCATTCGGTATCGCCGCCCTGGTCGGGCACCACCACCGCAGAAAGCATGGAATACGCGATCGGCAAGGGCTGGAAGGAACTGTCGCTATGCCAGAGCTGGTTGGCCAGCGTTCCGATCAGCTTGGCATTGTCGCGCCCGGCCACCGACCCGTCGAGCGACAGGTTGGAGATGTCGATGAGCTCTTCATGCCCGAAGCGGGTGGGCGCGCCGGTGGCCTTGCGCAGCCCGGCATCGAGCGGGCCGAACTGCCGGGCGCAGGCGACCTGCTCGGACTCCGTCATCGGCTGGTCGCGGAACACCAGAAGCGCATACCGGTCCATCGCCGCGTCCAGGGCAGCGACGGTCGCCTCGTCCAGGGGACGGCGCAGGTCGATGCCGCCGACTTCGGCGGCGAACAGCGGGTGCAGGGGTGTGAACTCGAGCGCCATGCGCGCATCTCCGATGAGGTGTCTTCCGCCGTGGCCGACAGCCGGCGGCATGCGCAAATTCTAAGCGTTAGCGCCGCCGCCGGCACCTACGAGGTGTTCTGCACGGCGGATGGCGCCTTGGGGTACAGTCGCACGCTTCAAAAAATCACGGAGGCATGGCCATGAACGGAGCCGAAAGCCTGGTGCGCACATTGGTGGCGAGCGCGGTCGAGGTCTGCTTCACCAACCCCGGCACCTCGGAGATGCATTTCGTCGCCGCGCTGGACAAGGTCGAGGGCATGCGCTGCGTGCTGGGCTTGTTCGAAGGCGTGGTCACAGGCGCGGCGGACGGCTATTTCCGCATGACGGGTGCGCCCGCGGCCACGCTGCTGCATCTCGGCCCCGGGCTCGGCAACGGGCTGGCCAACCTGCACAACGCCAGGAAGGCGCGCTCGGGCATCGTCAACATCGTCGGCGAACATGCCAGCTACCACATCCGCCATGACGCGCCGCTGACCTCGGATATCGAAGGGGTGGCACGGCCGATGTCCGACTGGGTGCGCACCTCCCGCAGCGCGCGCGACATCGCCGGCGACGGCGCGCGCGCGGTGGAGGCGGCGCGCACCGCGCCA
>CANGUJ010000072.1 GCA_947456845.1 Burkholderiales bacterium
CGCCTGGATGCGGCGACCGCGGCGGCCGTCAAGGCCGCGGGCTACGGCCTGATGTGCTGGACGGTCAACGACCCTGAGAGCGCCGAGCGCTTGTTCGGCTGGGGGGTGGACGCGATCTGCACCGACCGGCTCGACCTGTTCGCCGATGGCAGGTGACCGCTCCGCACGCGACTGCGCGGCGGCGCCGGTTACATGTGCTTACGTTTTATATGTCGGCGCCGCAGGCGCCTTGCGGGTTATTCCGGCATGGATGCCATTCTTTCCATTCGCGCCGCGCGGCTTTTTCCGCCCTGGGTGACGCTCCTCGGTTTTTGCAGCCGGTTGGCGGCGAAAGATTGGATGCGGCCGCAAAAACTGGGTACCGACAAGCAACGTGCCGAACGGAGGTTTGCATGAACAGGAGAGGTCTTTTCCCGGCTGCAGTGATTCTTTTTTTGGTCGCCCGAACAGTGTTGGGGCAGGAGACTCATTCCCTGACCAGACGGGACAGCAAGCCCGTGCCCGTCGTCGCATATCCGTCCAAGAATGCCAGTTGCCGGGGTATCGCCATCATTTCGCCGGGGGCCGGGGGCTCTGAGACGGGCTACGAGTACTTGGGCGAAGCGATGTCCTCGCTGGGATACCTGTCCGTCGTCGTCGGCCACCAGGAAAGCGGCCGCCGTGCCCTGCGCAAGCATGTGCACGGCAATGGCTTGCGGGATGGTCTGGAGGATTTGATCACGGATCCTGCGGCCTATCGCGGACGATTCATGGATATTGCCGCAGCCAGGGAATGGGCGCGCTCCAGGTGCGCTGCAGCGGAGTCCATATTGATCGGCCACTCCATGGGCGCGGCGACCGCCATGATCGAGGCGGGCGCACGAAACAACCTCGGAGTCAACGGCTCCGACGCATTCGGCGCCTACATCGCCTTGTCACCGCAGGGCGCGGGTTCGATCTTTCCCCAAAATGCATGGGCAAACATCAAGCGTCCCGTGCTGTCGATCACCGGGACTCGCGACAACGAGTTGGGCGGCGCGTCCTGGGAGACGCGAACCGAACCCTTTATGGCCATGCCGCCAGGGTGCAAGTGGCTGGCCGTGATCGACGGTGCGTCGCACATGAGCTTTGCCGGGCGCGGGATGTCTCGTCATGCCGAGGCGCTCGCCAAGGAAGTCATTGGAAACTACCTCGACGCGCTCCGTCATGGTGATTGCAGGGCGTCCATGAAAAGCAACGGTATTCATATCCAGACAAAGTAACGTCGGCTGCATCGCTCGCCGGGACAGCACGGCACCCGGCGGCTCCGGTGCGCGCCATCAAGCACTTCGCCGAACGCGGGGCAAGTGGGCGTGTCGAGCGCCTGTTCCTTCCGGACGGTCCCGGCTGGCGGACAGGGCTCGCCGGGTCGCGCACCGCGCCGCGTCCGTCCGAGCGTGGATCGTGAACATTTGTTGCGATCGATTGATCTCGGGCAATAAGGCTGTACTATTCGTCACACGGATGTCATCGCCAGCCGTCATAATCGCAGCATTGAACGTTGGCGGGGATGCCCGCAGGTTTGATTCAAGTCGGAGGGCCACCGCTCACATAGAACGGGGTCAGCCGCAAAACGACGGCCGCAAGAATTGCGGCCGTTTTTCTTTGCGTGCGCGCCGCGGTTCTCGGACCCTCAGGGCGCGGCGGCCGCCTGCCGCACCGGCTTGAGCACCGCGGTGATGATGGCGCCGATGGTCTTGAAGTCGTTGCGGCCCTTGTATTTCACCTTCACGTGCCGCATCTTCTGGCCGTCGCCTTCGATCAGGGGGAATTTGTCGCACAGGGCGATGCCGTCCCAGATCTGCAGGTCGACATGCTTTTCCTGCGGCACGATCGAAAGCAGGTTGCGCCCCCGCGAATACACCGGCTTGCCCCATTTGACCGTCTCCACGATGGCCGGATCGACGGCGATGATCATCTCGCGGAGCTTGTGCATCGTCGCCTGCTGCTCGTACGGCAGGGTCTGGATCAGTTTTTCGGCAGTCAGCATCTGCTCTCCTGGGGCGCGGGCATGTCGTGAGTTGGTTTCATGCGCTTCCTGACCCGCCCATTGTTTCATGCTACGCCGTTCGGTGGCGCGCATCAATTGCGCCGGCCGTATGGGCGATAATCGTATGCACAAAATCCGATGCGACATCTTTCCAGCGGCGAGCCTTCGCCGGTAAGCAAGCCGGCCTCAGGCTGGCCCACCATCCGCACCCTGCTGCCCTACCTGATGGAGCACAGGGGGCGGGTGGCGCTCGCCCTCGTTTTCCTGGTGGCAGCCAAGCTCGCCAATGTCGGCGTGCCGCTCATCATGAAGGAAATCGTCGACGGCCTTGGCATCACGCTCTCCGGAGGCCCCGAGAAGCTCGCCTTCGGCGTGATCGCCGGGCTGCTCATCGCCTATGGAGCGGCCAGGCTGTCGACCACCGTGTTCACCGAGCTGCGCGAATTCGTCTTCGCCAAGGTCACCCAGTCGGCGGTCCGGCGCATCGCGCTCGAGGTATTCCGTCATCTGCATTCGCTGTCGCTGCGTTTCCACCTGAACCGCCAGACCGGCGGCATGACGCGCGATATCGAGCGCGGCTCGCGCGGCGTGTCCTCGCTGGTGTCCTACACGCTCTACAGCATCCTGCCCACCCTGGTGGAAATCGCGCTGGTGCTCTCCATCCTGGCATGGAAGTACGACAAGTGGTTCGTGATCATCACCCTGGTCGCCCTGGCGGCCTACATCGTATGGTCGGTGGCGGTGACCGAATGGCGCACCGGGTTCCGCCGCGCCATGAACGACCTGGATTCCAAGGCCAACGTGCGGGCCGTCGATTCGCTGCTCAATTACGAGACGGTCAAGTATTTCGGCAACGAGGAATACGAGGCGAAGCGCTACGACCAGAGCATGGCGCGCTGGGAGGAGGCCGCCGTCAAGAGCCAGACCTCGCTGTCCCTGCTCAACACCGGCCAGAGCGCCATCATCGCCGTGGCGGTGACGGCCATCATGTGGCGTGCCACCGTCGGCGTCGCCAACGGCAGCATGACCCTGGGCGACCTTGTGCTGGTCAACGCCTTCATGATCCAGCTCTATATTCCGCTCAACTTCCTGGGCGTGCTGTACCGCGAGATCAAGCAGAGCCTGGCGGACATGGAACGCATGTTCACCCTGTTGCGCGAAAACCGCGAGGTGGCCGATCAGCCCGGCGCCCCGGCGCTGGCGCTCACGGGCGCCGCGATCCGTTTCGAGCATGTGGACTTTTCCTATGAGCCCAACCGGCAGATCCTGTTCGACGTCGATTTCGCGGTGCCCGCCGGTCGTACGGTGGCCGTGGTCGGGCACAGCGGTTCGGGCAAGTCGACGCTGGCCCGGCTGCTGTACCGCTTCTACGATGTCGCGCCGGGCGGGGGCGCCATCCGCATCGACGGGCAAGACCTGCGCGCGGTGCGCCAGGAGAGCCTGCGCCGCGCCATCGGCATCGTGCCCCAGGACACGGTGTTGTTCAACGACACGATCTACTACAACATCGCCTACGGCAATACCGAAGCCTCGCGCGAGGAGGTCGAAGCCGCGGCCCGCATGGCGTCAATCCACGAGTTCGTCATGACGCTGCCGGACAAGTACGACACCATGGTCGGCGAGCGTGGCCTGAAGCTCTCCGGCGGCGAGAAGCAGCGCGTCGCGATCGCCCGCGCGCTGCTCAAGAATCCGGCCATCATGATCTTCGACGAGGCGACCTCGGCGCTCGATTCGCAGACCGAGAAGGCGATCCAGGCCGAGCTGAGGAAGGCCGCCGAGAACCGCACCACCCTGGTGATCGCGCACCGGCTCTCGACCATCGCCGACGCACACCAGATCATCGTGATGGACCGCGGGCGCATCGTCGAACGCGGCGCGCATGCCGAATTGCTCGCCCTGGGCGGCCACTATGCGCGCATGTGGGAACTGCAGCAGGAAGGCGACGGCGAGGATGCCGCGCCTGCAGCACCGGCGACGGGGCTTAAGGCGGCTTAGCGGCAGCACCGGCGACGGGGCTTAAGGCGGCTTAGCGGCAGCACCGTGAGGGTGGCTGCCGGCGCTCAACACAGGTCGGGAAAACCCGCCTCATTAAAGATGATGAGGCTCTGCTACACTGATTTTTTCAATGTCGCTGGCTCGGGCGATCCCGCAGGGGCATTTTGCGGGGGCTGCGCCGGCCCTTCAACGATCACAAATTCGCACGCCTTGAGAGGAGTTTTCCGCATGAACAAAGTACTTCCCGCCCTGCTGGGCGTCGCCCTGGCTAGCTGTTTCGCGCTGCCGTCCCAGGCGCAGGACCTCACGGGCACGCTGAAGAAGATCAAGGAAACCGGCCAGATCACGGTCGCGCATCGCGAGTCTTCGATTCCCTTCTCCTACCTCGACGACAAGCAGCAGCCCATCGGCTATTCCATGGACATCTGCGCCAAGGTGGTCGACGCGGTCAAGACCGAACTCAAGATGCCCAATCTCAAGGTGGTGTACCAGCCGGTCACCTCGAGCAACCGCATCCCGCTCCTGCAGAACGGCACCATCGACATCGAATGCGGCTCGACCACCAACTCGGTCGAGCGGCAGAAGCTGGTGGCGTTCGGGCCCACCTACTTCCGCATCCAGGTGACCGCCGCGGTCAAGAAATCGTCCAACATCAATAGTTTGGCGGACCTGAACGGCAAGAACATTTCGACCACCTCCGGAACCACCGCCGTGCCGCTGCTCAAGGCCTACGAGAAGACCAAGAACGTGGACGTGAAGGAAATCTACGGCAAGGACCATGCGGAATCCTTCCTGCTGCTGGCCGAAGACCGCGTCGTGGCCTTCGTGATGGACGACATCCTGCTGGCCGGCCAGATCGCCAATTCGCGCAGTCCCGGCGACTACAAGATCCTCAACGAGTCGCTGCGCGCCGAACCCTACGGACCGATGATCCGCAAGGACGACCCGCAATTCAAGGCGCTGCTTGACAAGACGCTCACCGCACTCTACAAGTCGCCCGAAATGGAGCGTATCTACAACAAGTGGTACATGAGCCCGATTCCTCCCAAGGGCGTGAACCTCAACTTCCCGATGACGCCGCAACTGAAAGCCGACTTCGCCGCCCCCAACGACAAGGGCGTCTGAAGCAGGCGAACCGGGCGCATCCGCCCGGCTGCAATACCCGCCGGCAGGCGCCAAGCCTGCCGGTTGTTGTTGGTCCCTGGCGCAAGAATTGCATAACAAGAAGCGTCTGGACGGCTGCAATCGCGGAGGGAGATTCATGAACCCGGCTATCCTGCTGGAGCAGGTGCCTGACGGCGACGGTACCTGGCTGATGAGCCTGGCCTCGGGGCTGCAATACACCCTGGTGGTCGCGGCATTTGCGTGGATCATCGCGTTCGTCCTCGGTTCCATTCTCGGCGTGATGCGCACTACCGAGAACAAGTGGGCGGTGCGGCTCGGCAATGCCTATGTGGAACTGTTCCGCAACATTCCCCTGATCGTCCAGTTTTTCGTCTGGTATTTCGTGCTTCCCGGCCTGGTGCCGGCGGTCAAGGCCTGGGTCGTATCGCTCGACCCGACCACCCACCAGTTCGTCACCGCCATCGTTTGCCTGGGGCTTTTCACGGCTGCGCGCATTTCCGAACAGGTGCGTTCCGGTATCCAGGCGCTGCCGCGCGGCCAGCGCATGGCCGGTTACGCCATGGGCCTCACGCAGGCGCAGACATACCAGTACGTGCTGCTGCCGGTGGCCTACCGGATCGTGATCCCGCCGATGACATCCGAACTCATGAACCTGATAAAGAACACCGCCGTGGCGTTCTCGATCGGCCTGGTGGAACTGTTCTTCCGCACCCGCGAGATGGGTGAACTGACCTTCAGGTATTTCGAGGCCTTTGCGGCGGCGACCCTAACCTATGTGATCATCGCCATGTTGGCCAACCGGATCATGGCGTTCATCGAAAGGCGCATCGCGATACCCGGTTTTATCTCCGGCGGCGTCGGCGGCGGCCATTAGAGGGCGACATGGGCGAACTCGACTTTTCGATCATCGGCCGCACCCTGCCCTATCTGTGGAAAGGGCTGCAATACACGCTGCAACTGACCGTGGTGGCGGCCATCGGCGGCATCATCTGGGGCACGCTCCTGGCGATGGCGCGGCTGTCGTCCTACAAGGTGCTGTCCCTCGCCGCGGCGGGCTATGTCAACCTGATGCGCTCGGTCCCGCTCCTGCTGGTGATCTTCTGGTTCTACTTCCTCTCGCCGGTATTGCTGCAGTGGGCCACCGGCGCGGACCGTCCGCCGCAGATCGGCGCGGACCGCTCGGCCTACATCACCTTCATCCTGTTCGAGGGCGCGTATTTCTGCGAGATCATGCGCGCCGGCATACAGAGCATCCCGCGCGGGCAGATCGGGGCGGCCTACGCGGTGGGGCTCGACTACTGGCGCTCGATGCAGCTCATCATCCTGCCCCAGGCCTTCCGCAACATGCTGCCGGTGCTGCTCACGCAGACCATCATCCTGTTCCAGGACGTGTCGCTGGTTTCGCTGCTCAACGTGACCGATTTCGTCGGCGCCGCCGGCAAGGTGGCGCAGCGCGACAGCCGCCTGGTGGAGATGTACCTGTTCGTCGCCATCACCTATTTCGTGATGTGCTTCGGGCTCTCGCTCGGGGTCAAGGCACTGCAAAAGAGAATCGCCATCGTCCGCTAGGCTGCGTGGATGGCGGATGGTTCCGCACGGGGAAATGTCATGATCGAGTTCAAGAACGTCAGCAAGTGGTACGGCAGCTTTCAGGTGCTCACCGATTGCACTACGCAGGTCAAGAAGGGCGAGGTGGTGGTCGTCTGCGGGCCCTCGGGTTCCGGCAAGTCGACGCTCATCAAGACCGTGAACGGCCTCGAGCCGTTCCAGAAGGGCGAGATCACCGTCGACGGCGTGTCCGTCGGCGACCCGAAGACCGACCTGCCCAAGCTGCGCTCGCGTTGCGGCATGGTGTTCCAGCATTTCGAACTGTTTCCCCATCTCAGCGTCACCGAGAACCTCACCTTGGCGCAGATCAAGGTGCTGCGCCGCAGCAAGGAGGATGCGCTCGCGCGCGGCCTCAAGTACCTCGAGCGGGTCGGCCTGTCGGCGCACAAGGACAAGTTTCCCGGCCAGCTCTCCGGCGGCCAGCAGCAGCGCGTGGCCATCGCCCGTGCCCTTTCGATGGATCCGATCGTCATGCTGTTCGACGAACCCACCTCGGCGCTCGACCCCGAGATGGTGGGCGAGGTGCTCGACGTGATGGTGCAGCTGGCGCAGGAAGGCATGACCATGATGTGCGTCACCCACGAGATGGGCTTCGCGCGCAAGGTGGCGCACCGCGTGATCTTCATGGATGCCGGCAAGATCGTCGAGGACTGCCAGAAGGACGAGTTCTTCGGCAACCGCGAGGCGCGCACCGAGCGCGCCCGGAGCTTCCTGGACAAGATCCTGCCGCACTGACCCCGCGCCGGCGGGCGCAGGGCGTCTCAGTCCGTTCCCATCAGCACCTTCAGGTGCGCCGCCACCGAGCGCGCCAGCGCCGAGAGGTTGTAGCCGCCTTCGAGTACCGAGACGATGCGGCCCCGGGCGTGGCGCTCGGCCACGCCGAGCACCTCGCGGGTCACCCAGGCGTAGTCCGACTCCACCCAGCCGAGGTTGGCCATGTCGTCCTCGCGATGCGCGTCGAAACCGGCGGAGATGAACACCATGTCCGGCCGGAAGGTATCCAGCGCCGGCAACCAGCGCTCGGTCACGGCGGCGCGCAGGGCGTCGCCGCTGGTGCGCGGCGCCAGCGGCACGTTGACCATGTTCGGCGAGCGCGGAACCTCCCCCGAGAACGGATAGAGCGGGTGCTGGAAGGTCGAGACCATCATCACGCGCTCATCGCCTGCGAAGATGTTTTCACTGCCGTTGCCGTGGTGCACGTCGAAGTCCACCAGCGCGACCCGCCGCATGCCCAGTTCCGCCAGCGCATGGGCCGCGCCGACGGCGGCGTTGTTGAAAAAGCAGAAGCCCATTGCCTGGTGCCGCTCGGCGTGATGGCCTGGCGGGCGCACGCAGCAAAACGCCGACCGCGCTTCGCCGCGCGCCACCAGTTCGGCGCCCAGCACCGCCGCGCCGGCCGCATGCCAGGCGGCCTGCATGGTGTGCGGGTTCATCGCTGTGTCGGGGTCCACGTGTACGTACCCTTCGGCCGGGATGGCGGCTTCGAGCTCGGCGACGTAGAGCGTGTCGTGCACCCGGCCGACCTGCTCGCGGGTGGCGGCGGGCGCCTCGTAAGGCGGCATCAGGTCGAGCAGGCCGCGCATGAGCAGGTGGTCATAGATCGCCGAAAGCCGCTCCGGGCACTCGGGATGGCCTGCACCCATTTCATGGCGCATGAAGCTCGGATGGGAAATGTAGGCGGTGGCCACGCGGGTGGAACCTGATCATGCAAGGGGTGCGAGCCACATCATAGTGCGCGCCCGGTCGCCGCGCTTGCGTTGCATCAAGGCGGCCCGCAATGCCGGCCTGCCCGGGCGGTTCGCCCCGCTTCAGCCGGCCAATACCCGCGACAGGCGGCGGATGCCCTCGGCGATGCCGTCCTCGGGCGTGGTGGCAAACGAAAGGCGGAAGGTGGCGCGGTCGGCGTCGCGTGGATAAAACGCCACCCCCGGCACGAAATACACCCCCTCGCGGCGCGCGGCGTCCATCAGGTCGCGCGCGTCGCCGCCCGCGCGCACGCGGCACCACATGAACATGCCCCCCTGCGGCGCGGCAAAGTCGAGCCGGTCGGCCAGATGCTCCGCCAGCGCGGCGTGCATGGCGCGCGCGCGGCCTGCGTAGGTGGCGCGGATCTTCGGCAGATGGGCTTCCATGCGGCCGGCCGCCCAGTAGTTTTCCACCGCGTGCTGGGTCGGCAGGGCCGAATGGATGTCGGTGGCGAGCTTGGTCCAGACGAATTCCTGGCGCAGGTGCGCGGGCGGAATCATCCAGCCCACCCGCAGGCCCGGCGCCACCAGTTTGGACAGGCTGGAGACATGAATCAGCCAGTCGCGTGCGCCGGGCACCTCGCCGGACAGCGCAAGCAGCGAAGGCGGCGCCGGAGTATCGAACCAGAGGCGACTGTAGGGGTCGTCTTCGAGCACATGGAAGCGGTAGTGCACCGCCAGTTCAAGCAGGCGGCGCCGGCGCTCGAGCGCGAGCACGCTGCCGTCCGGGTTCGAGTAGGAGGGCACCACATAGATCAGCTTCGGCGCGTGTACTTTCAGCAAGGCCTCGAGAGATTCGGGGATCAGCCCGTCGCGGTCCTTGGCCACCGAGATGCCGTTCAGGCCGGCCAGATGGAAGGCCTGCAGCGCGGTCGGGAACACCGGGCTGTCCATGAATACGGTATCGCCGCGCCGGGTGAGCACCCGTACGGCGGTTTCTATGCCCTGCTGGCCGCCGTTGGCGATGATCACCTCCTCGGCGGCCACCGTGCGCGACGGTGTGGAGGAGAACGCGGCCAGCCGCGCGCGCAGGGGCGGATGGCCTTCGCGCTCGCCGTACTGGAGGGCGACACGAAAACTGTCGCGGAACACCTGGTTGAAGGCCGCAGCCAGCCCCTCGGTATCGAAGAGCGCCGGATCCGGGTAGCCACCGGCGAAGGAAATGCCGCCCGCGCGGCGCGCCATGCTGGCCACCTGGTAGATGATGCCGCCGAGTTCGGGGGAATAGTCCATGAAGGCGCGATTTCGGTGCGATGTTTCGGGTCGAAACGGGAGGGCGCCCGGACCGGGCATGCAGCGGCTACGCGGGCCTCAGGGTTTTACCATGCGCGGCGCCAGCAATGCGTTGGCTTCGCCGCGCGCACGCAAGGTTTCGCATTGCGCCGGCGTCAGCCGCGTGTTGCCGGGGTCGCTATCCTCGTTCATGAGGTTGCCGATTTCGGTGGAATGGCTGCCGCTGTCGGAGAGCACGTGCACCATTTCGTGCGCGATGACCACCGGCAGGTCTCGCCGGGTGTAGGTGATCCAGGCGGTGTCGGCCATTTCGGGGCGGGTGCGCGCGTTGGCGCGGCCTACGGCCTCCGCATCGTAGGCCGGCTGGTTGCGCGTGTCCTCCACCAGGAACAAGGCCGGCTTGCGCGGCGCCAGACCGCGCAGCAGTTCGCGCGAATCCGGCGTGTAGAGATAGCGGAAGCGGCGCGGCGCGCGCAGGAGATGCAGGTCGATCGACACCGCGATGCCGCACTGTGCGAACAGTGCGCCGGCGGCGGTCAGGGCCGCACGCGCCTCGCCCGGGCTCCAGCGCGTGCCCTCGAACAGATGGGCCGCGATGCGCAGGTCATGGCTCGCCGTGGGGACCGCGGCCGGCGCCAGCGTCTCGCTGGAAAGCGTCTCGATGCCCTGCGCGAGCGCGCAGCCCGCCCACAGCAGCGCGAGTCCGGCGGTGCGCATCACGCGTTGTTGCGCAGCAGCTTTCCGGGCCGCGCCCCGGTGGCCTTGCCGCCCTCCCACACCGGCGTTCCATTGACCATCACCGACTCGATGCCGCGCGCCGGCTGGGTGGGCTCTTCGAAGGTGGCGCCGTCGCCGATTTTCGCGGCGTCGAATATCGTGATGTCGGCGAACGCCCCGGCCTTGAGCACGCCGCGGTCCTTGAGCCCGAACTTGGCGGCGGTCAGTCCCGTCATCTTGTGGACCGCGGTCTCCAGCGGAAACAGCTTGAGGTCGCGGCTGTAGTGGCCGAGCACGCGAGGGAAAGTGCCCCACAGGCGCGGGTGCGGCTTGATGTCGTGGGGAATGCCGTCGGAGCCCACCATGGTGTCCTCGAACCTGAGGATGCGCTGCACGTCCTCTTCCTTCATCGAGAAGTAGATCGCGCCGGCCGGCCGCAGGCGTGCCACGGCCTCCTCCTGCGAGACACCCATCTCGCCGGCGATGTCGGCCAGTTCGCGCCCGACGTACTGCGGCAGCGGCTTCGACCAGGTGATGATGATGCGGTCCGAGAGCGGGATGCGATCTGCGCGCAGCATGGTGGAGGAGGCGATGTAGGGATAGCAGTCGACGCACACGTCCTGGGCTCGGCGCGCCTCGGCGAGGAGCGCGAGGGTTTCCTCCGAACGACCGTAGTTGCGCACGCCCACCACCTTGTGGTGCGAGATGATCACCGGCACGCCCACCTCGCGGCCGATGCGGAAGGCCTCGTTCATGGCGGCGATGATGTGGTCGTCCTCGTTGCGCATGTGGGTGACGTAGCGGCCGCCGTGCGCCTTGAGCGGGCGCGCCGCGGTGATGATCTCCTCGGTTGTGGCATGCGCGGCCGGCGGGTAGTAGGTGCCGGTCGACAACCCGATCGCGCCGGCGCGCAGGGCCTCGTCGGCCATGCTGGCCATGTGCGCGGCTTCCGACGCGGTCGCGGCGCGGTCGAGCCGATCCATGGCGGCCACGCGCAAGGTGGTGTGGCCGACCATGCAGGCGGCATTGGTGGCCGCCGGGTTGGCCGCGAGGTCGGTCATGAAGTCTGCGAAGTACGGGAAGCGGTAGGCGCCCGTGTCGTCGATCAGGTCCAGCGGCGAGGGCGGGTTGGCGGCCACCAGCGGGGCCAGCGAAATGCCGCAGTTGCCGGCGATCACGGTGGTCACGCCCTGGCTCACCTTGGGCGCCATGTCCGGGTTGGAGCGCAGGTAGCGGTCGTCGTGGGTGTGCGAATCGATGAAGCCGGGCGCGGCGACCTGGCCGGAGGCGTCGATCTCGCGCTCCGCCCGCGCGTCATCGAGGCGGCCGATGGCGGCGATGCGCTCGCCGCTGATGGCGATATCGCCTTCAAAGCGCGGCGTGCGCACACCGTCGATGATTGTGGCGTTGCGGATGATGAGGTCGAAATGTTGCAGCATGCTTGGGCTCCGTGCAGCGCGGGCGGGTCACGCCCGCATGATAGTCGCTCGCCGTGCCGCGCCGCCGGCGTTCCGCGCGGACCCGCGGCTAGCCGGGTGCGCGAACGAAGTCGAGCAGCGCCGGTCCGAGCGACTCTTCGCCTGAATCGAGGTGCGCGACGATGGACGTGTGGTTGTGGCTGCGCAGGTGCATGAAGCGCGGCATGCGGCCGCGCGCCATGCCCAGCCTGAAGGCGAACTCGGCGGTGTAGGCGTCGAGATAGGTGTTCTCGAACTCGCCGGCGGCCAGGAATACCGGGATGTCGAGCGCCTGCGCATGGGCGTTGACCGAACGCGCCTCGTAGAGCGCGGCGTCGTCGCCGTAATAGGCACGTACCGCCTTGGCGTTCGGATTGCCGGGCAGCACGTCGGCGCGCAGGCGCGAACTCACCAGGATCAGGCCGGCCAGGCCGTGGCCGCCGGCCGGGCGCACCGCCGGGTCGCACGCATAGGCGCCGGCGTGGGAGCCGCCGGCCGAGTGGCCGAACAATACGATGCGCGCCGGGTCGCCGCCATGCGCCGCGATGTTCTCGCGCACCCAGGCGGCGCGGTCTGCCATGCGTGGACTCC
>CANGUJ010000073.1 GCA_947456845.1 Burkholderiales bacterium
CTCCGGCATACCTGCTGCCGTTTCCGACCAATTGGACGACCAACTCGATTTTCGTGGATCGTAATTCGCTCAACGTCGCGGAGGATGGCGTGGTGCGCTTCGCCCTGGTGGTGCGAAGCGAGAGCGGCGCCGAGACCGTGAGCTTTGAAGGTATTCGCTGTGCGACGGGGGAGCGGCGTGTGTTTGCTTATGGCCGCAACGCTGCCGACGGTGGCGTATGGACGCCGGCGCGCGGTTCCGGCTGGCGGCAGATCGCCGACAGCCGCGTCAATCGGCACTACTACGAATTCTGGCGTGACGTTTTCTGCGACGGTAACTCGACCGAATCGAGGGTGGAGATACTGAAACATATCGCCTCCGGTGGGCGAACGCGGCATCGCAGCTTGAACTAGGACTAGGGCCGGAGTCGCCGCACACCGTGGCGAAGGCCAGGCGCGGCGCCGATACAATGCTTTCCATGTCCCTCCCGCTGACCATGGCGCTGACCATAAAGTTGCTATTCTGGACTGCGGCGCTGCTGGTGTTCGTACGGCTCGCGGCGCGGCAGAGCGGCGAACTCGAGGCGGGAACGCGTCGCTGGTCTGGTGCGCTCTTGCTTGGCGCTCTCCTCGGTTCCAAGCTGGTCTTCTTTCTCGGGCACCCCGACCGCGTGGGCGCGCGTGACGATGCTGCGAATCAGTTGCTGTGGTGGATCAGCGGCAATTCCACCATCGGCGCGCTCCTGGGCGGCTATCTGGCGCTTTGTCTTTCGGAAGGCTTGCAACGCGCGCGCCGACTCGCCGACGCGCTGGCCACACCGGTCGCGTCGGCGCTCCTGATTCTCAGTCTCGGGACATTTTTCTGGGCGCTGCGCGGCAATGGCTACGGCAGTGCCACCAACCTGCCGACGGGCGTTGATTTCGGCGATGGCGTAGCTCGTCATCCGGTCATGTTGTACGAGGCCGTCTGCCTGGGCCTGGTCATTTGGCTGCAGCATCACCGACAAACCTTCAGCGCCTGGCGCTCGGGGCTCGGACACGCTTTCCTGATTGGCTACAGCTTGCTCGTCCTGATCTCGGGATTTCTCAAGCCTCCGTTCGGCACGCCGCTCCTTCTTGAAGCCATAGACCCCGCCGCGTACCTGCATGCCGGGCTATTGACGGCAGACCAATGGGCAGGTGCCGTGGCCGCGCTGCTGCTGCATGCGTTGTCCCTGTCGTCCGCCCGGTCGGGCAAGGTCGATTCCTCCGGTGCCGGCTAGCGTAGGCCCCCGCGGCAGCCGGCAGAAACGGCGCAACCTGTCAGAGCAGGACCATGTTGTCTCGATGGACCATCTCGTCTTCGTCGACAAAGCCCAGGACCGCCTCGATATCGGCCGAGGGGCGGCGCATGATCCGGCGCGCCTCGCCTGCCGAGTAATTCGCCAGCCCGCGTGCGATTTCGCGGCCGTCTTCGGCGCGGATGGCAACGACTTCACCGCGCTCGAAATCGCCTGAAACCGCGATCACCCCGATCGGCAGCAGGCTCTTGCCGCCGGCTAGCAGCGCGCGTGCCGCGCCGCCATCGAGGGTGAGGAAACCGCGCACCTGCAGATGGTCCGCCATCCAGGCCTTGCGCGCGGTCACCCGTTCGCGTCCGGCCAGCAACTGGGTGCCTATCCCCTCGCCGCGGGAGAGGCGCACGAGGACGTCCTGCTCGCGTCCGGAGGCGATGATGGTGTGAGCGCCGCTCTTGGCGGCGCGCTTCGCGGCCAGGATCTTGGTGATCATGCCGCCCTTGCCCAGGGACGACCCGGCGCCGCCGGCCATGGCTTCCAGGGCAGGTTCGCCCGCGGTGGCCTCATCGATCAATGTCGCATCCGGGTTGTGGCGCGGGTCGGCGGTGTACAGGCCGCGCTGGTCCGTGAGGATGACGAGTACATCGGCCTCGATCAGATTGGCCACCAGCGCTCCAAGGGTGTCGTTGTCGCCGAACTTGATCTCGTCGGTGACTACGGTATCGTTCTCGTTGATGATCGGGATGACGCCGAGTTCAAGCAGGGTCATCAGCGTGGATCGCGCGTTCAGGTAGCGTTTGCGGTCGGCAAGATCGTCATGCGTGAGCAGTACCTGGGCCGTCTTCAAGCCATGGTCGCGGAAGCTGGATTCGTAGATCTGCACCAGGCCCATTTGCCCGACGGCTGCGGCAGCCTGCAGCTCGTGAATCGCCTTGGGCCGTCGCGACCAGCCCAGGCGCTGCATGCCCTCGGCGATCGCGCCGCTCGAGACCAGCACGATTTGCTTGCCGGAGAGCCGGATCGACGCGATCTGGCCGGCCCAATGCGCGATGGCCGTGCCGTCCAGTCCCTGCCCGTCGTTGGTGACTAGGGACGAGCCGACCTTGACGACGATTCGCTGCGCGGCCTGCACCACGGACAACATGTCTAGGCGCCCTCGCGCGTGCCGGCGAGGTATTCGCCAACCTGCCGCACGAGATCCCGGCAGCCTTGTCCGCTCATGCCCGAGACCAGGAATACCGGACCCTTCCAGCGCAGCCGTCGCTTGATGTCCTTGACGCGCCGGTCGCGCTCCGCGGCGTCTTCGATCAGGTCGGACTTGTTCAGCACCAGCCAGCGCGGCTTGGCATGCAGCGCCGGATCGTACTTCTTGAGTTCGGCCACGATAGCCCGCGCGTCCTTGACCGGATCGACAGCCGGATCGTAGGGGGCGATATCCACCAGGTGCAGCAACAGGCGGGTACGCGCCAGATGCTTGAGAAACTGTGTGCCCAGCCCGGCCCCGTCTGCCGCGCCCTCGATGAGACCCGGCACATCTGCAATCACGAAATCCACCGTATCGGTGGCGCGGACCACACCCAGATTCGGATGAAGGGTGGTGAACGGATAGTCGGCCACCTTAGGCCGCGCGTTTGATACGGCGCGTATGAACGTGCTCTTGCCTGCGTTGGGCATGCCGAGCAGCCCGACATCGGCCAGAACCTTGAGTTCGAGCTTGAGTTCGCGTTCCTCGCCCGGTTCGCCCAGGGTGTGCTGGCGCGGCGCGCGGTTGGTGCTGGACTTGAAGTGGATATTGCCGAGACCGCCCTGGCCGCCTTTGGCCAGCATGGCCTGCTCGCCGTCGGCCGTCAGGTCTGCGACGACTCCGCCGTTGGCCAGATCGGTGATCAGAGTACCGACCGGCACCCGCAGCACGATGTCTTCCGCGCCCTTGCCATACTGGTCGGCACCGCGCCCGGGCTCGCCGTTACGCGCGTGATGCACGCGGGCGTAGCGGAAATCGAGCAGCGTGTTGATGTTGCGATCAGCCACCGCGATGACGCTTCCGCCGCGTCCGCCATCGCCGCCGTCCGGCCCGCCCATGGGCACGAATTTCTCGCGCCTGAACGACGCCATGCCGCGTCCGCCATCCCCGGCCTTCACCTGGATGATGGCTTCGTCAATGAATTTCATGGGCGGTTCCGCGGGGGACGGTCAGGGATCGTTTGTGAAATAGCTTCAGAAACAAAAAGGCCCAATCGCTTCGCACGATTGGGCCTTTCCAAGACGGCCTGGTGTTCAGGCCGTGACGATGCTCACGGTACGACGATGTTGCACACCCTTGATCGCGAACTGGACCTTGCCCGCCGCCTTGGCGAAAAGGGTGTGGTCCTTGCCCATGCCGACGTTGTCGCCGGCGTGGAATTCCGTGCCGCGCTGGCGGACGATGATGTTGCCGGGGACGACAGCCTGCCCGCCGTACATCTTGACGCCGAGGCGCTTCGATTCCGAATCGCGGCCGTTGCGGGTAGAGCCGCCGCCTTTCTTGTGTGCCATGACTGCTCTCCTTACGCGTTAATGGCCGAAATCTCGATCTCGGTATAGTTCTGGCGGTGGCCTTGGTGCTTTTGGTAATGCTTGCGGCGCCGCATCTTGAAAATACGCACTTTCTCGCCGCGACCGTGTGCAATCACCTTCGCCGTCACGTTGGCGCCCGCGACGAGTGGTGCACCGACCTTGACGGCTTCCCCACTACCAACCATCAACACCTGATCCAGGGTGATTTCCTGAACGATGTCTGCCGGTATCTGTTCTACCTTTAGTTTTTCGCCGGCGGAAACGCGATACTGCTTTCCTCCGGTTTTTATGACCGCATACATGGTAACCTCGATTCAAATTCCCGCTTGACAGCGGCGAACCCAAAAATGTACTCGAAATTTCCTTGCAAGTCAACGGGTTGAGGTCTCGTTCGGGCCGGTCGCCAGCGCCCGGCCGCAGGTCGGGCGGCACGGCGGCAGTGGCGCGACAGGCGCGCCTCGATGTCGGCGGCGGTTTGCGTTTACGCCTCTTTCATCCTACTATCAGTCGATTGAAGGGGCTTTGTTTTTCTAGGTGTGCGCTTGACCCAATTTGATCCCAAGCTGTCGGTGGCCGCGGACCTAGCGGCCGTGGACGAATGCATTCGCGAACGCCTCGCTTCGGATGTTGCCCTCGTCAGCCAGGTTGGCGAGTACATCGTCGGCGCAGGGGGAAAACGCTTGCGCCCGGTGTTGCTGCTGCTGGTGGCCGGCGCCTGCGGTTGCGTCGACCGTCGCGCGCACACGTTGGCGGCGGTCGTCGAAATGATCCATACCGCCACGCTCCTGCATGACGACGTGGTCGACGAGTCGGAACTGCGCCGCGGTCGGAGAACCGCGAATGCGGTGTTCGGCAATGCCGCGAGTGTGCTGGTCGGCGATTTCCTCTATTCGCGCGCTTTCCAGATGATGGTGGGCGTGGGCAACATGGAGGTCATGCGCATTCTTGCCGACGCGACCAACACCATCGCCGAGGGCGAGGTCCTGCAGTTGATGAATGTCGGCGATGCCGACATCACCCGGGACAGCTACCTGCGGGTGATCCGCTACAAGACCGCCAAACTGTTCGAGGCAGCCGGGCGCATCGGCGCGCTGATCGCCGGCGCCGATGCGGAGACCTGCGAGCGCATGGCCGAGCATGGCATGCGTCTTGGTACCGCATTTCAACTCGTCGATGACGTGCTGGACTATTCGGGCGACGTGGCGCAGACCGGCAAGAACCTCGGCGATGATCTTTCAGAGGGCAAGCCCACGCTGCCCTTGCTGCGTGTTCTCGAATGCGGATCAGCTGCTCAACGGACGGTCGTACGCCTCGCCATCACCCAACCGGGGACGGCGGATTTTTCCGCCGTCATGGCGGCAATTCGCGACACCGGCGCCCTGGAATTCACCGCTCAGGCAGCACGGGCAGAGGCGGCGCGGGCGGCGGAATTGCTTGAAGCCCTGCCGGCCAGCCAGCGCAAGCAAACTTTGCTAGAATTGTGTACTTTCGCGGTTGAGCGCACGAGTTGAAGTTCGCGAAACCAGTGTCCCGGGAGGGGGCGCGAATCGGAGTCGTCGGGGTGTAGCTTAGCCTGGTAGAGCGCTACGTTCGGGACGTAGAGGCCGGAGGTTCGAATCCTCTCACCCCGACCATAAACTGTGTGACCTTCAATTTCGGCTCCGATTGTCGTCGTAAGGACATAGCGGCGCCGGTTGGAATGGCCGCACCCCAAAAATGGTCGTGCGCGGTGAGTTCGCGATGAGTCTGACACGGCTCTGGTCGCGATGCACCATCGCGCGAATCGCTTTAGACAATGGCGACTTATTTCGCGATGTCATTTCGTGCCCCGTGATATTGTTTTGGGGTGTTCAACGACGGTCGAACCGCGGTGGCGGGCTGGGTTTTGTCAGATTGTGACCGTTCGCCGGGGAAGGGTCGCCTGCCTGTCCGGGACGCGTCGCTGATCGAGAAGGCGTCCGCGCCTGTGATATTGTCGTACCGACCCCGATACGAACCCGGAAACCCCAGCTTCCTCTGCCAGGCCGGATTGCCCTCGCACAACACAGGACTCATAATCATGGCCTCGCTACTTAACCGCGTCACGTAAACCTTGGCCGCAGCGCTTCTTCCGAATACGCTCTCAGGGATCGCGCGCGCGCTCGTGCAGGGCGGACACCTGACCGTCGCCGAGGCCGAAAAGCTGGCCGCCGACGCGAGATCCGCGAACGTCACGTTCGTGGAGCAGATCATCTCCTCGAAGAAGATGTCGGCGCGGGAAGTGGCGCAATTCTCGTCCGAGATTTTCGGCTACCCGCTGCTTGACCTGGGCACCTACGACCCGCAGCAGGTGCTCCCGGATGCAATCGATCGCAAGCTGGTCCAGCAGCATCGCGTGGTGGCCCTGGCCAAACGCGGAAATCGGCTGTCGGTGGCGATTTCCGACCCCACCAACAAGGCCGCGCTCGACCAGATCAAGTTTCAGACGTCACTGGCCATCGATCCGGTGGTCGTGGAGGATGACAAGCTCGGCGCCATCCTCGCGACCATGGCCGATGCTGCCGGTACGGCTGTTCTGGATGTCCCGGACGACGACCTGAATCTGGAGTTCACCGACGACGAGGCGCTGGCCAAGGCAGAAGAAGCGTCGATGCCGGACGTCGACGACGCGCCGGTGGTGAGATTCCTGCAGAAGATGCTGATGGATGCGATTCGCGATGGCGCTTCCGATCTGCACTTCGAGCCGTACGAAAAAAGCTATCGCATCCGCTTTCGGACCGACGGCATCCTGCGTGAAGTCGCCAGCCCACCGCTGGCGATCAAGGAAAAGCTCGCTTCCCGGATCAAGGTGATCTCCAAGCTGGATATCTCCGAGAGGCGGGTTCCCCAGGACGGCCGCATGAAACTGGTCCTGTCGAAAAACCGCGCCATCGATTTCCGCGTCAGCACCCTCCCCACGCTATTCGGCGAAAAGATCGTGATGCGGATTCTCGACCCGTCATCCGCCACGCTGGGCATCGACGCGCTCGGGTATGAGCCCGAGGAAAAGGAGCGTCTGCTCAAGGCGGTGCACCGGCCGTACGGCATGGTGCTCGTGACCGGTCCCACCGGCTCCGGCAAGACGGTGACGCTCTACACCTGCCTTAACATGCTGAATCAGCCCAGCATCAACATCTCGACGGCGGAAGACCCGGCTGAGATCAACCTGGCCGGCATCAACCAGGTCAACGTCAATGACCGGGCGGGTCTCACCTTCGCCGCGGCGCTGAAGTCCTTCCTGCGCCAGGATCCGGACATCATCATGGTGGGCGAGATTCGTGACCTCGAAACTGCCGACATCTCGATCAAGGCCGCCCAGACCGGCCACATGGTGTTTTCGACCCTTCACACCAACGACGCCCCCACGACCCTGACGCGCATGATGAACATGGGGGTGGCGGCGTTCAACATTGCCTCAAGCGTGATTCTCATCACCGCCCAGCGTCTTGCACGGCGACTTTGCACCTGCAAGGAGGTCACCAGCGTGCCAGAGGAGGCGCTGCTGGAAGCGGGGTTCACCGAGGAGAATCTTGACGGATCCTGGCAGCCCTACCGCCCGGTTGGGTGCGACCGCTGCAAGGGCAGCGGGTACAAGGGGCGAGTCGGCATATATCAGGTGATGCCGATCTCCGAGGAAATTCAGCGTATCATATTGAAGCACGGGACAGCGCTAGATATCGCAGATCAGGCCGCGCGCGAGGGTGTGCGCACACTACGGCAGTCCGGTCTGGTCAAGGTCAGGCAAGGGTTGACCAGCGTCGAGGAGGTGCTTGGTTGCACCAACGAGTGATCTTCGGGGGTGACCGGTTTCTCTTGCTGACCGGATTCTGGAGGGTGTATGGCCACAGCAGTTGCGAAAGGGACCAAAGAGTTCACCTTTGTCTGGGAAGGCAAGGACAAGGCCGGGAAGACCGTACGCGGCGAACTGCGCGCCACAGGCGATGCGGTGGTCAACGCGACCCTGCGACGGCAGGGCATCATGGTCACGAAGGTCAAGAAGCAGGCCTTCAAGTCCGGCGGCAAGGTGAGTGACAAGGACATTACCCTGTTCACCCGGCAGTTGGCCACCATGATGAAGTCGGGGGTACCGCTTCTGCAGTCCTTCGATATTGTCGGTAAGGGGCACGCCAATCCCGCCGTATCTCGCCTGCTTTTCGAGCTCAAGACCGAAGTGGAAACCGGTTCCAGCCTGAACCAGGCCTTTCGCAAGTATCCCCTTTATTTCGACCCCCTGTTCTGCAACCTGGTGGCCGCGGGGGAGCAGGCCGGCATTCTGGAGACCCTGCTTGACCGGCTCGCGACCTACAAGGAGAAGATCCTCGCGATTAAGAGCAAGATCAAGTCAGCCTTGTTCTACCCAGTCGCGATCATCGTCGTAGCCTTCATCATCACGGCCGTCATCATGATTTTCGTGATTCCGGCATTCAAGCAGGTGTTCACCAGCTTCGGCGCCGATCTGCCCGCGCCCACGCTTGTCGTCATGGCGATATCGGACTTTTTCGTCAGTTACTGGTGGGCGATATTCAGCGCGATCGGTGGTGGAATCTACTTTTTCTTCGAATCCTGGAAACGCTCCAAGAAAATGCAGCTCTTCATGGACAAGGCGATGCTGCGCGCCCCCGTATTCGGCGAACTCGTCCGCAAGGCGACCATAGCGCGCTGGACCCGCACGCTTTCGACCATGTTTGCCGCGGGCGTGCCCCTTGTCGAGGCGCTCGACTCCGTCGGCGGCGCGTCCGGCAACCAGGTCTATGCGATGGCGACCAAGGCGATCCAGGGCGAGGTCGCCACCGGTACCAGCCTGACGGTGGCCATGCAGAACACCCAGGTATTTCCGAGCATGGTGATACAGATGGTATCCATCGGCGAGGAATCCGGCGCGCTGGATTCGATGCTCTCCAAGGTCGCGGACTTCTTCGAGGCCGAGGTTGACGATGCCGTGGAGGCGCTGTCCAGCCTGATGGAGCCGATGATCATGGTGGTCCTGGGCACGCTGATCGGGGGCATGGTAATCGCCATGTATTTGCCCATCTTCAAGCTTGGCGCGGTGGTCTGATCGAACTGCCGTCCCAGCCCGGGTGGCAAAGACTCCCGCTGCCTGAAGCCCATGCTTGACCTCCTGCGGTCCAACGCTGCGCTCTACTGCGCCTCGGTGGCCGTGCTGGGACTCGCGGTCGGCAGCTTTCTCAACGTTGTCATCCATCGCTTGCCGCGTATGATGGAGCGAGACTGGAGCGCCGAGATCGCCGACATGTTCCGGGAGCGCGGCTGGGATGCGCCCGCGCAACTGCTTGCTGGGGAGGGCGACGGACAGAAGGGCAGCTACAGTCTGGTCGCGCCACGTTCCGCGTGCCCCCATTGCGGGCATCAGATCACGCCGCTGGAAAACATCCCGGTGCTGAGCTTCCTCTGGCTGCGCGGACGCTGCTCGGCCTGCGCCGCACCTATCTCGGCGCGTTATCCGGCCATCGAACTGGCGACAGCCTTGCTGTCCGGCGCGATCGCCTGGCGTTTTGGATTTTCCCTCGCGGCAGCAGCCGGTCTGGTTCTCGCGTGGTCGTTGATCGCTCTCGCTGTCATCGATTTCGATACCCAGTTCCTCCCTGATGCGATCACGCTTCCGCTTGTATGGCTGGGGCTGGGCTTCAATCTCTTCGGCGCGATGACTGATCTCCGGTCGGCCGTGATCGGCGCCATGGCAGGCTATATGAGCCTGTGGCTGGTCTACTGGGTGTTCAGGCTGGTTACCGGCCGCATCGGCATGGGATACGGCGATTTCAAGCTGTTGGCCGCGCTGGGCGCATTTTTCGGCTGGCAGATGCTGCCCCTGATCGTGCTGCTTTCTTCCGTGGTCGGTGCCATCATCGGCGTCATCCTCATCATCCTTGCGCGCCGCGGACGCGAGGTTCCTATGCCGTTCGGGCCTTATTTGGCAGGCGCAGGTCTGGCAGCCCTGTTCGCCGGCGATGCGCTGACGCGCGCCTATCTGGACCTGCTGTGACGGACGCACCGAAGCCGCCGGGCGGGCCGAATCCCGGCCTGTACGTGGTTGGTTTGACCGGCGGCATCGGCAGCGGCAAATCCACCGTGGCGGCCGCGTTTGCGGCCAAGGGTGTCAATGTCATCGACGCCGACGCGATTGCGCATGCCTTGACCGCACCGGGTGGCGCCGGCATCGAGCCGATTCGCTGCCATTTTGGTGACGAGTTCATTGCTGCAGGGGGGGCGATGGACCGTGAGCGGATGCGAACCCTGGTTTTCGAGCGCCCGGCGGCGCGAATCGAACTGGAGCGCATCCTCCATCCCCTGATTCGGGCAGAAACCGCGCGCCGCTTGGCGCGCGTACGCTCGCCGTACGGCATCCTGATGATTCCCTTGCTGGTCGAGGCTGCAAAGGGCGATCCGGCGCACTGGCGCGAGCGCTACGATCGCATCCTTGTGGCTGACTGCCGGGAGGCTACCCAGATCGCCCGGGTGATGGCACGCAACCGCTTCGACGAGGCGGCCGTGCGCCGCATCATGGCGGCCCAGGCCTCGCGCGAAGAGCGCCGGGCATCAGCCGATGACGTGGTGGACAATGACGGCGATTTAGCGGCGCTCGGTCCACAAGTCGACGCGCTGCACCAGCGCTACCTGGCTCTCGCGGCGGCCAAACGGCGGGGCGACGTCGTCTGACCGAGATTTCAATTGTCAATTGCCGGAGCATGCTTCACAATCTTTTGAATTCGGCTCCGGCGCATGGTTAGCCAGCAAACCCAGGTGATCACCTACGAGTACCCGCTATCTGAGCGTATTCGCACCCTGCTGCGGCTCGAAGATCTTTTCACGCGGACGGCACATTTTGCCGCCAGGGAAGACCCGCTCGACCATCATGCGGCGCTCGCGGCGATCTTCGAGATCATCGATGTGGCGGGCAGGGCGGACCTCAAGTCCGATCTGATGCAGGAACTCGAGCGCCAGCGCCAGGTGCTTTCGACTTTCCGCGGTTCGCCGGACGTCGCCCAGGATGCTCTCGACGCGGTGCTGAAAGAAGCGGACGAAACCTTTTCTGCGCTAGCTTCCTATGCCATGAAGACAGGCCAGCACTTGCGTGAAAACGAGTGGCTCATGAGCGTCAAAAGCCGCATCAACATCCCGGGAGGGGCCTGCGAATTCGATCTTCCTTCCTACCATCATTGGCTCAACCGCGCGCCGGCGGCCCGTTTCGCCGACCTGCGCGCCTGGCTTGCGCCGCTGCTACCGGTACGGGATGGCATCTCGATTGTCCTGCGGTTGCTGCGCGATAGCGGCAAGTCTGCCGAGCAGGTCGCGGTGCTGGGCCAATTTCAGCAAATGTTGTCCGGTCGCGTGGCCCAGCTGATCCGTGTCAGGCTGGCAGACGAACCTGCCTGCATTCCTGAGATCAGCGCCAACAAGTATGCGCTAATGATTCGTTTCACCGAACCTGTAGCCGATGGAGTGGGCGCCTGGGGAGGCAGTCGGCCGCGCCAGTCTGAAATGAACGTGCCTTTCGAGCTCACCTACTGCAACCTCTAGCCGCGTATGCCCGCCCGTGTTGCCTGCCCCGTATGCGCTGCCGAGGTCTTGTGGGTGCCGGAAAGCAGATTTCGCCCGTTTTGCTCGGAGCGTTGCCGTCTGATCGATCTCGGGGCCTGGGCGAACGAGGAATATCGGGTTCCAGTACGTGAAGAGCCCGACCCCGGCACCGACACCGGGTCAGGCTGACAGGCCACCGGTCAGGCCGTCCATGCGCCGCGCATCATGGCCACACCATGTGCGCCGCGCTCGGTCGCCGCCGCAAGATCATCCCGCACCAGGCCGCCCAAGGCATAAACCGGCAGGGAGGCTTCGTTCGCCAATGCCTTGAACGCAGTCCAACCCAGGCATGGTGCCTCGGGGTGCGATTCGGTCGGCTTGACCGGACCGAGCACGGCGAAGTCGCATCCAAATGCAGCGGCGAGGGAGAGTTCGGCCGCGTCGTGGGTCGAGGCTGCCACGAGGGGAAAGTCAGGGCGCGCCGACAAGGTACGCAACTGATGGGTCGGCAGGTGCACGCCGTCGGCTTGAACCTCGCGGGCCAGTTCGAAGTCGCCGTTGATCAGCAGGCGCGCGTTGTGCGTACGGCAGCGGCGCGCAACCTCGCGGGCCAGATCGATCAACTGGTGCGATGCCATGGATTTCTCGCGCAGTTGCACCATGCGCAGGCCACTGCAAAGCGCGGCGTCCAGGTGGGCGAGGAATGTATCCCTGCCCATGGCGCCCGCGCAGGAAATGCCGTAAATCATCGGCAGTCCCAACGCTTTGAGCACCGGGCCGTTGGCCGGGAGCATGGGGCCTACGGTTTCCTGACCGGGTATCTGGAAGGCGAAGCGCTGGCCATCCAGGCCGGCGGGTTCGCCGCGCCATTCGGTCACGCGGAAAAAGCGCAGGCGTACCGCGGCATGTTCATAGTCGTGACGGCGGGTCAGCCATGGCGCGGCACGGATGATTTCCAGGCCGAGCTCCTCGCGGATTTCCCGGCAAATCGCCTGTATGGGGCTTTCGCCCGGTTCGACTTTCCCGCCCGGGAATTCCCAGTAGCCCGCATA